>NZ_JBEYHT010000091.1:0-23909 GCF_040635425.1 Streptomyces laurentii
GGGCGGCGTCGGTGAGGTCGGTGTTGGTGGGCAGGTCGTTCTTGGCGGTGTGTCCTTTCGAGGGGCCCGGCCGGGGTGGGACGGCCCCGCGGCACGGGTCTGGAGGACGGTGAGAGGACGTTGAGAGGACGGTGATCAGTGGGTCGGACCGGTCACCGGTACGTCTCGGCGAAGCCCCGCAGGATGTCCATTCCGTCGCTGCGGAACTCCAGGTGGGCCTGGGAGCCGAAGATGCGTCCGTCGTCGGACCGGAGGAACTCGACGGGGGCGTGCTCGGAGCGGCCGATGGACCGGAAGCCGGCCGGCGCGGCCTGCAGGTACAGGGTGTGGCGGTGGAACACCGTCACGGTCGGCTTGACGTAGGAGAAGATCGCCTCCTCCTTGTCGACCCGCACGTCGTAGCCGCCGACGCGCTGCGTGCCTTCCTTGAGCTCCCCGCCGTTGGCGACCGCGATGATCTGCATGCCGCCGCAGATCCCGAAGACCGGCACGTCGGCGCCCATCACCAGATCGATCAGCGGCTTGTAGTAGTCGCCGTCGAAGGCGCGGACCTTGGTGCCGCTCAGGACGATCGCCTGGTGGCGGGAGTCCAGGCGGGCGGGGACCGAGGCGGCGTCCACCACGTCGGTCTCGGAACCCAGGTCCTCGAAGCGCTTGCGCAGCTGCGGCAGGGAGAGCGTTCCGTTGTTGACTACGAGAACCCGGGAAGTCGCCACGAGTTCTGCTCCTCTCGGTGGTCGGGGGCGGGACGCGCGGTCACGACCTGGTGATGACGGTGCCGGTGGACTCGGCGATCAGCCGGCTCACGGGCGCGCTGCCGATGACGACTCGCAGGACACCGCGGTCCACGGCCTCACCGGCGGCCCGCAGCTTCTTCCGCATGCCGCCGGTGGCGCCGCGGTCGCGGAAGTCGGCGGCGGCGTCCGCGCTGATCCGGCGGACCGGCTCACCGTCGATCAGGAGGTGCTCCACGTCGGTGACGAGGGTCAGCACCGCGGCCGCCGAGGCGCCGGCGATGGCCGCCGCGGCCCGGTCGGCGTCGGTGTTGACCTCCTGTCCGGCCGCGTTGCGGGCGAGCGGGGTGACCAGGTAGCAGTGGCCGGGCTTGAGGTTCGTCAGCCGGCCCGGGGTCACCTCGGTGATCGGGCCGACCAGGTTCTCCAGCTCGACGAGCTGCTTGCCCTGCCACCACCAGCGCTCGGCCTCGCCGGCCTGCACCAGGCCGTCGCTGCCGATGACGCGCTCGACGGTGATGCCGCGGCGGGTGAGCCGTTCGGTGACGATCCGGCCGATGTCCTCGCTGACCGTCTTGATGTCGGCGATCACCTCGGGGGTGGTCCACCGGCTCTGGTTGCCGTAGCGGTCGCGGAGGATCGCGGACGGCTCCGTGTAGCGGGGGTTCAGCTCCCGCAGCGGCTTCGACCAGCCGTGGACGAGGACCAGCGGGTTGTACCGGCCGTGCTCGGCCAGGTCGTCCCACCAGCCGTCGGACATGTCGTCCAGGCAGCTTCCGCCGAGCTTGACGACGGTGGCGGTGGCGGTGGCGGTGGTCTCGTGATTCAGGGCCGCGGTCATGCCGGCATCACCGGCTGCGCCGTCAGCCCCGTCTCCTCGGCCAGCCCGAAGCGCAGGTTCAGCGCCTGGATGCCCTGCCCGGCCGCGCCCTTGACCATGTTGTCGAGCGCGGACAGGACGACGATCCGCCCGCCCTCGGGGTCGTGCATGACGGTGACGTCGCAGTAGTTGGAACCCAGGACCGCCTGCGGGTCGGGCACCGGGATCAGGGTCTCGGTGTTGCGGCGGACCCGGACGAACTGCTTGTCCTTGTAGAACCGGAGGTAGGCGCGTTGCAGCGCGCGGGCGTCGACCTCGTCGTCGGTGAGGACGTACGAACTGGCCAGCAGCCCCCGCACGTGCGAGACGCCGTACGCCGACATCGACAGGGTGGCGATCTTGCCGGGCTTGGCCCGCTCGAAGAAGTCGCTCACCTCCGCCGCGTGCCGGTGCCCGGTCGGGGCGTACGGGGCGATGGCGCCGTTGCGCAGCGGGTGGAGGTCCGCGGTGCGCAGCGACAGACCGCCGCCGCTGGAGCCGCTCTTGCCGTCGATCAGGACCGTCTTGAGGTCCAGGCCGAGCCCGAGCGTCAGCGGGGCGAGGCCGAGGGTGATGGCGGTCGCGTAGCAGCCGGGCAGCGAGATCAGGGAGGCGCCGGCGAGCTGGTCGCCGACGAGTTCCGGGACACCGTAGACGAACCGGTCGACCAGTTCGGCCGTCCGCTCGACCTGCGGGTACCAGCGCTCGTGCAGCTCCGGGGTGCGGATCCGGAAGGCGCCGCTGAGGTCGATGACACAGGGCACCTGGTCGGCCAGCCGGCCGGCCAGCGCGGCCGACACCGGGGCGGGTGTGGCCAGGAAGACGACGTCGCAGCGGTCCGACAGGTCCGTGTCCGCGGTGGACTCGACCGTCAGGCCGAGGTCCATCCGGAGGCCCGGATGGAGCTCGGAGGGCCGTCGGCCCACCTTGGACGAACCGCCGAGGAAGGTGAGTTCCAGTTCGGGATGCTGGGTGACCAGGCGGATCAGCTCGCCGCCGGCCAGCCCGGAGGCGCCGACGATTCCGACTCGGATCATGCGAGGAGCTCCTGCACGTAGCGGCTGACGGCGGAGGGGATGTCCACGCCGGTCGCCGAGGTGATCGCCCGGAACGCCGGAGCGTGGTTGACTTCGTTGACGACGTAGCCGTCGACCGTCTTGAACAGGTCGACGCCGTAGATGCCCTCGCCGAGTTCGTTCACCACACCGTCGACGATCTTCTGGACCTCGGGGTCGTGGTCCATCGCCTGGTGACGGTTGCCGAGGGCGGCGTTGCTGCGCCAGTCCTCGCCCGCGCTGGTGAACTCGGCGGCGGCGATCAGCTCGCGGCCGACGACGAAGCACCGCACGGAGCTGCCGCCGTCGAGGAACGGCTCGACCAGACAGGCCTGTTCGAACCCGTGGCCGAGGTCCTCGACGTAGTCGTAGACGGACTGGGCGGTGTCCGTGTCACGGATGAGGGTGACCCGCTTGCCCATGCCGCCGAAGACGGGCTTCAGCACCAGGGGCAGCGGGAGCTCCTCCAGCGTCTTCTCGAAGTCCTTGCGGGAGAGGACGAGACGGTAGTCCGCGACCGGGACGCCGGCCTTGCGCAGCAGGGCGCGCAGGGCGAGCTTGTTCTCGCAGGCCTGGATCGCGTGGGCCGTGTTGAGGGTGGTGATCCCGGAGGCCTCCGCCTGGACGGCCAGGAGGCCGCCCCGCGTGTAGCTCCGGCTGCGGATGAGAACGACGTCGTAACCGTTGAGCGAGGAATCCTCGGCGCCCAGCGCCAGGGACTCGTCGTTGACCCAGTCGATGCGGTGCCCGAAGGCCGGGGCGGTCTCGATCAGCCGGCGTTCCTCCCAGCCGATCCGATCCGCGACGATGGCGATACTGCTGCCGCTCATGTGAGGGACTCCTATCCGGCGACGCGGCTCACTGGCCCCAGTCGCGCAGCGTCACTTCGATCATGGCAAGGGAGAGGGTGCCGTCGGCCTCGACGTCCTCGACGCGCAGCGTGAGCATGCACTCGGGGCAGACCAGCGTCTCGCCCTGGACCATCGGCGGGGTGGACAGCTCGGTCTCGCACTCGGGGCAGACGGCGCTGATGAGCGGGGTGGCCATGAGATGTCTCCGTTTCGGTGATACGGGAGGGGCGGGGGTGGGGGGAGGGGCGGGGATCAGAGCGGCTGGAAGTCGACGGCGGCCTTGCGGATGTCGTCCCGTTCCATCAGCTCGGCACCGGAGTGCTGCTGACGCTTCGTCAGCCACTCGGTGAAGGCGTCGATGTCGAGGCCCGAGGCCTCTTCGGCCAGCGCCCACTTGACGAGGGCCGTGGTGAGCCGGGTGCGGACGCGCAGCTCGCGCCTGTTGCCGACGAGTTCGGCGGGCAGCGTCTCGTAGTGCTCGGGGTGGGTGAGCTGGCCGGGCAGCTCGTACGCGAAGGCGTGCGGGGTGGTGGGGCCGGACTGGAAGGCGTAGCCGAGCCCGGAGCCCTGGAGCGCCGCCCGGGACAGCTCGGTGAGGTGGGTCAGATCGAAGCGGGTGTCGCCGTGGATGACCCGCAGCGAGGTCAGGAGCTCGGCCAGCGGCGCGTTGCCGCCGCGCTCGCCGATGCCGGCGACGGTGGTCGAGATCCACTGGGCGCCGGCCCGGACCGCGGCCAGCGAGTTGGCCACCGCCATGCCCAGCATGTTGTGCGAGTGGATCTCGATCTCGGCGCCGTCGATCGCGGTCAGGTCCGCGATCTTCTCCTCCATCTGCCACGGGGAGAGATACGCGACGGTCTCCGCGAGCCGGAACCGGTCGGCCCCGGCCTCGAAGCCCGCGGTCACGTAGGGAACCAGCCGCTCCTTGGGGGTACGGGCACCGTCCTCACCGCTGAAGGTGACGTGGAAGCCGCGCTCCTTGGCCCCCTCGATCGCGGCGCGCGCCACGTTGAAGAGGTACTTGCTGCTCGACGAGGCGAGCTTGAGCGCCGCGTGCTCCTCCGAGGTGGGAATGGAGAACATCACGTGCTTCACGCCCAGGCGCAGCGCCTCGTCGAGCGCCTCCTCCACCTGCCGGCGGTCGCGTACGACGACCAGGGTCATGCTGCGCTCGGGGCCCACGGCCTCGTGCGTGGCGAGGACCAGGTCGGCGTCCTTCGAGGAGGGCCCGGACACCATCCCGACCTCGACGAGGGACACGCCCGTCTTCACCAGAAGGTCCGCGATGACCACGGCGTCGCGGGGGGTGAATTCGACACCCGCCATGTGGGCCGAGTCCCGCAAGGTCGCGTCGGATATGAGGGGCAGCGCCTCCGGGACACTGACACCGTTCTCTGAAACCGCCATTGCCTTTACTCCTTGGTCGAAGCCCGTCGGAATGCGGCTGGTGCTGACATCAAGAATCAGCCGCCGACGGAAGGCGGGTCAAGGAAGGGACTGTCAGGCTTCCTTGACTTTCGTCAAGAGATGTGAAGCCCGTCAAGAAACGCAAACCTGGCGTGAAGTCGCGTACGAGCATCGTCAATTCAAGACATCGGAGAGCCGGACGGGAAGATTCCGCGTGGCCCGGGTATTCCACCCGTGCAAGAAGCCGGAAAACCAGAGATCTCTCCAGGAGACGGGAATTCATCATGAACCTTCTCGCGGCCGCGCGGCTCGGCGTCGTCGTCCCGCCGGAAAACCCGACGGCGGAGCCGGAGTTCCACCGGCTGGTCGGCGAGCGCGTGAACGTCTACACGAGCCGCTTCCCCGTCACCCCCGGCAAGGGGCTCCTCGAGATGCTGGAGGCGTGGAACGAGGCGCTGCCCGGCGCCCTGGCGGGCTTCGGCACCATGACACTGGACGCCGCCGTCGTCGCCTGCAGCGCCTCGCACTATCTCCTCGCGCCCGAGGGCGACCGGGCCTTCTGCGAGGAACTCAGCGACCAGGCCGGCTACCCGGTACGGTCCTCGACCCAGGCCATCCTCACGGCCTGCGAGTGGCTCGGCGTGGAGCGGCTGACCCTGGTCTCCCCGTACGAGCCGTGGCTGACGAAGACGTCCGCCGAGTTCTGGCGCGCGGCCGGGCTCACCGTGGACGACGCCCTTCTCGTGCCGGCCCGCGAGGGCCACTTCAACCCGTACGAGGTGACGACCGGGGCGATACTCGAGCGCGTCCGCGAGGCCCGGCTCGCCGACGACACCGCGCTCCTCTTCACCGGCACCGGCATGGGCACCCTCGCCGCCCTGGAGGAGCTGGGCCGCGACAGCGACCGGGTGCTCCTCACCTCGAACCTCGCCAGTGCCTGGTGGGGACTGCACGCGACCGGTGCCGACGAGGACCCGGCCGCCTTCCATCCGCTGCTCGCCCGGCTGGAACGGCACACGGCGGCGATGGCGGCGTGAGGCGATGCCGCCGCCGGGTCGACACACCGGCGGCGGCACCGGTGAACAGAGAGGGCACGGACGGTCGTCGGGACCATCCGTGCCCTCTCGGCGACCTCTCGCCGCACCGGCTCAGACCTGGGCGGACTGCCTCTGCACGGCGCCGATCTTGTAGCCGACGCCGCGCACCGTGACGATCCACCGGCTGGAGCCGAGCTTGGCCCGGAGACTGCTGACGTGGGTGTCGATGGTGCGGCTGGACGCCGCGCGGTCGGTCTCCCATACCTTCGCCATCAGTTCCTTCCGTGACACGACCCGCTCGGGGGTGGATGCCAGCGCGTACAGGAGTTCGAATTCCTTCGACGTCATGTCCACCAGCCGTCCGTTCAGATGCACCTCCCGCGACCGCCCGTCGATGTGCAGCGGCCGCAGCGAGATCGACTCCGGAGCGCCGGCCGTCCGCGGGCTCACCCGGCGGAGCACCGCCCTGACGCGCGCCATGACCTCACGGTCACCGCAGGTCTTCACCACACAGTCGTCCGCCCCGGCCTGCAGCGCGAGCACCCGGTCCAGTTCCGCGTCCCGGCGGCTGAAGGCGATGACCGGAGTGTCCCCGGCGGCTCTTATCGCCCGGCAGACCTCCAGGCCGTCCATGTCCGGCAGTTCGAGATCGAGCAGCACGATATCGGCCCGCGGCAGCAGTCTCAGCGCCTCCGCTCCGGCGCTCACCCCCTTCACCTGATATCCCTGGCGTCTGAGATTCCGAACGGTGGACTCGATGGATTCCGAATCCTCCACCACGAGTGCGTTAACCATCTGGTCGTCAACTCCCTTGGCCTGGCTGCGAAATTCAGGTCCCTAGGATGTCAAGCGCTCTGCGGCAGCCTTTCGTCGAGCGCCCCCGTTTGGATGAGCCGGTCGTAGAGATGGGCGGCCGACACCAGAGTGACGTGGTGGTGCCAGCCCGGATAGGAGCGTCCTTCGAAGTCGAGTAATCCGTAGTCCCGTTCAAGGGCGGACACCGCGAGACGGGTGCCCGACTGGGCCTGGGCGAGAGCCGTCAGCTGTTCCACCCGCCGGCCGGTCAGGCTGGTGATCCACACGCGGGGGGCACGGGAGGCCGCCGGGCGCCACTCGGTGAAGATCCGGTACGTCCGGCAGGAGCCCGGCAGTCGCACCAGCCCGGAGACCACGCGCATCTGACGGCCCCGGCCGTCCGACGCGGTCAGGGTCACCGCGCGCGGCGGCAGGGCGTGATGCCGCTGGAGGAACTGCCGGGCACCCACCGGGCCGAGCCTCGCGTCGACGGTTCCGGGGACGGCCCGGGAGACGTTCGGGTCGGCGGGAAGCACCGGCAGGGCTGCGGGCACCGCCACCACGAAGTGATGGCCGCCGCGGTCGAGGGCCACGAGGAGCCGTCCGACGTCGAGGTGCTCGCTCAGGTCGGCCACCACCGGCACATGGGCCGGCAGCCCGCGGGGCAGCGCCGCCGAGACGGAGTCCACCAGGTCCAGGATGTGCTCCCACACCGGCTGGTACCGAGCCGATGCGGGGATCCTCGCGCGCTCGCGCAGCTTGGCGTCCTCGTTCCACTGCTCGGGCAGCAGCAGCCGCCAGTCCACCGGCAGATCCTCCTCGCCCGTGGTGACGAAGGCGCCGAGGCCGACCTGGCAGCTGATGGTCCGCCCGGCGGCGGGGACGAAGCGGCGGTGCACTCCGCAGGTGTGCTCGCCCCGCTTGGGCAGGACGACGGTGCCGATGGTCAGCGCGCGTAACGGGAAGTGCTCGTTCGTCAGCCGGATCAGCTCCTGCCGGGCGGGCACCCAGTCCCAGGGGCTGGCGCTGATGAACTGGTGCAACGACTGGGAGGTGGTGGCCGGGGACGTGGAGACCGCGGCGGCGAGCCGGCGGATGGACTTCCGGCCCGGTGTGGTCAGCAGCCCCCGCAGGTAGAGCTGGGCCCAGCGGCGCTGGTCCGCCCGGGGCAGGTGCGCGAAGAGCGAGTCGGCGTAGAGGGAGACCCGCGCGTCTCGACCCGGATCCGTCGCTTGAGCCGTGCGGTGTTCCTCCATGGCGTGCTCCCCTCCCCGTCGGACGACACAAAAAAGAATAACGAACGATCTCTTTTATTTCGAGGGGGAAGACGGGAGCTCCGCAACTTAGCCAAGTCGGCCGAAATCGGCCCCAGCGCACGGCGCCACCGGGCCGCACTCCCCCTGCCGCCGGCCGCGCCGGGGCGACGAGCGGGCGCCCGACACGACGGGCGGGGACACCGGGGCGTGCGTCACCCACCGGTGTGGACGCACGCCCCGGCACCAAAGGGCCCCCGATTACCCGTGCGTGCCCGCCCGCCTGGCGGGGAAGCCGTGCGCACGCGCCCCGACCACCACGGCCAGGACCGGCACGATCAGGATCAGCACGCTCCACGGGAAGGACCCGGACCCGAACACGCCGAGCAGCAGCCCGCCGACCAGGCCGCCGGCGGCCATGGCCACGTTCCACAGGGTGACGAGCATCGCCTGGGCCGCGTCGGCGGCCTTCTCACCGCCCGCGTCGCCCGCCGCCGTCTGCAGCAGCGTCGGTACGCCACCCCAGCCGAGGCCCCACAGCGTGACCGCCGCGTAGATGACGACGGTGTTGCCGGAGAGAAGGGCGAGCGCGGCCGCCGCCACCGCCATGAGCAGCACGCTGACCACCGTCAGCGTGCGCAGCCGGCGATTGATCTGGGCGCCGACCACCCAGATGCTCACCAGGGACGCGATACCGAAGACGAGCAGCACCAGATCGGTCGAGTCCCCCATCCCGAGTTCGGCGAGGAAGATCGAGATGAAGGTGTAGAGGATCGTGTGCGCGAGCACGAGGACGAGCGTCACGAAGAGCACGGGCAGCACCCCGGGCACCTTCAGCGCGCTCAGCATCGGAGCCCCCTCGCCCTCCTGCTTCTGGCCCGGGTACTCGGGCACGGCCGCGAGGATCCAGCCGAGCAGGATCACCGTGAGACCGGTCATCACCAGGAAGGCCACCTGCCAGCTCACGGCCTTGCCGAGGAAGGTGCCGGCCGGGACGCCGAGCGAGAGCGCGACGGGGATGCCGGCCATGGCGATCGCGATGGCCTTGCCCTGCAGGCGCACCGGCGCCATCTTGCGGGCGAAACCGGCCAGCAGCGCCCAGGCGAGGCCCGCGGCCACCCCGGCCACGAACCGGGCGCCCATGGTCAGCGCGTACGAGGTGGACACCGCGGTCACCGTGTTGGCGAGCGCGAAGCCGGTCATCGCGAGCAGCAGCAGCCGCTTGCGCCGCCAGGCGGCGGTCGCCGCGGTCAGCGGGATCGCGGTCAGGGCGGTGCCGATCGCGTAGATGGTGACCGTCTGACCGGCCGCCGACTCGCTGACACCGAGGTCGGCGCTCATCGCGGGCAGCAGTCCGGCCGGCAGGGTCTCGGTGAGGCTGGTGATGAAGACCGCCGTGGCGAGGGCGAGCAAGGCCAGCAACGGCAGCTTTTGCGGACCGGCCTCCTCCGTCCGTACCTCGGCGGGAGCGTATGTGGTCATGGGTATCAGCTCACATCTCGGCCCGCATCCGGGCTCGGGTGTCGTGGGGTGAGGGGTGGGGGTCAGGCCCCGGCGGCGGAACCGGTGTCCGCCCGGTAGCCGAACTGTCCGTCCAGGAGCAGCCGCAGCCGTCTGCGACCGCGGTGCAGACGGGAGTTGACCGTGCCGTAGGGGATGCCGACGAGCGAGGCGATCTCCCCGTACGGCAGTCCCTCGACATCGGCGAGATAGACGACGGTCCGGAAGTCACAGGGAATCGACCGGAGCGCCTCGCTGATCACCGGGTCCGGGATCCGGGCCATGACCTGCGCCTCGACCGAGGGCAGCCCCTCGGCCGTGTGCGAGGCCGCGCGCGCGAGTTGCCGGTCCTCGACGAGCGAGCTGGTCGCGTACACCGGCTCGAACCTCCGCTTCCGACAGGCCGTCAGATGGGCGTTGACGAGGATCCGGTAGAGCCAGGCCCGCAGATTGGTGCCGGGCCGGAACTGGTGGAAGCCGCGGTACGCCCGGGCGAACGTCTCCTGCACCAGGTCCTCGGCGTCCGAGGGGTTCTTGGTGAGTCGCATGGCGTGGGCGTACAGCTGCGGACGGAAGCCGACGGCGTCCCGCTCGAAGCGGGCCGTGCGCTGCTCGTCCGTCTCGGTGGCAGGGGCGAGGGTCGTGTCCATCATGGCCGGGAGCATTACATAGAAAACGTTCGCTATTCTTTTGCGGCCGGGGGATCCACGACGACCTTGGCAACTTCCCGAACGCCCTGTGATCTCGACATACGACACACCCGGCGCACCCGACGCGCCCCGGCCCGCCGCGGTGGGGGACGCGGCGGGCCGGGGCGGGCGTACGAGAGGGCGGTGCGGACGTACGAGCGGTGCGGACGTACTAGAGAGCGGAGACGTCCACCGTCTCGGCGACGGCCGAGAAGGCACAGCCCTCACCCTGCAAGGCGTCCACGCGCAGCCGGCGACGGCCGGGCGCGGAACTGCCCGGGAGCGTCTCGGCCTCGATCCAGCAGGGCGAGTCGAACTCCACGTACCGGCTGAAGCGCACGTCCATCGAGACCGGCAGGGCCGCGCCCCGGTACGGGTTCAGGGCGTGGGCCGCCTGCCGTACGGACTCCAGCAGGACCATGCCCGGCACGTGGTCGACGGGGTGGTCGAAGAGGACCGGATGCGTCGTGTCCACCCGCAGACGCCAGCGGCCGGGCTCCCCGGAGGGAGAGAGCACCACGTCCTGGTCGCGACGGCGGGCGACCAGGCCCGGTGAGAGGGGGAAGGTCGGCGCGGGCGCGCCGACGAACATCCCGGCCACGTCGCCGCGCCCCGCCCGCAGCCTGCGGTACACCTCCGGGGAATGGCACCCGAAGTCGGTCTCGACCACGGCGAACGACACGCCGTCGCGGACGACCTCGACGCGCATCCTGATGGAGGCGGGCAGGGACCGGATGTACCGGATGTCGGAGCACGAGACACGCAGTTCGACCTCGGCCGGTACGCCGTTGACGTACAGGCACGCGGGGTCGACCTCGTACCGCAGGGTCCGCCAGCTGAGCTGGTAGCCGAAGGGCATGTCGTACGCCGCGTGGGCGAGCAGCGGGAAGGTCTGCCGGACCGTCTCGCACAGCATCAGGGGGTCGTACGACCCGAGTTCGGAGCTGTAGAAGCTGTGGCCGCGGGGCCACTGCGCGCTGACGACGAACGTGTCGGGGCCGGTCCTGTGCCAACCGGTCAGGAAGACCTCGGACAGGGCCGCCCGGTGGACGTACTCCCGGGGGACCGTGGTGGTGAGCGGAGCACGTAATGAGCCGGAACGTTCCGTGGTGACAAGCATGCCTCTCCCCATGGCCTGCGCATGTGATGGAGCCCCAGCGGTTCTGCCGGCCGCGGGGACCTAACTAAAAATAAGGGCGTTCGTTTTTTTTGTCGAGGCATCGCGCACCTCGCGGATCGGCCGGTTCGAGACCACCGGGGGAGGGAGCGTCTCACGCCAACTCCCCGACTGCACAGGGAAGTTAGAGGGGCGAGCCGCTGGAGAGCCGGCCTCGGCATGATCACCGGCCGGGCCGGAACGACCCGGGTGCGCACGCCCGCCACGGACATCGGAGCAGGGAGCGGGGCGCCGCGGCACCCCCGAAGCCGCGTCCCCGCGGACCCTCGGCCGCCCATCGGACTGCCCCCCTCCGGGGCCACGAGCTCCGGGAACGCGTCACCCTGGCCGGAATCGCGACTTCCCTCGGACCGGGCGAATCCAGCCTTCCGGGAGGCGTGCGGGAGGGATGGGCCGACCGCTCCGAGGCCCACCGACAACGGGGCGGCAATGGGGCGGCGACAGGCCGGGCGCGCCTCGATCCCGCTCCGGTCAGTCCTCCTCCGGCCGGTCTCCCCCGGCCTCCGCGTCGGCACTTGCCTCGCCGAAGCCTCCCGCCGCGGAGACGCCCCGGAGAGCCAGACGCCAGACTCTGTTCAACTGGGCGGCAGATCCATCCGGTCCACCTTTCACGCCCAGCCGGCCGCGCAGGGCGGCCTCCGCCCCGCCGGCCAGGTATGCCACCAGGGCCGTCACGTCCTCCGGCGGGGCACCGTCCCGGAGCTGGCCCGCCCGGTAGGCCTCGTCGAGCAGAGCCCGGACCGTCGGCAGCCAGATGTCCGACCAGGAGGCGCTGTCCGGAAGCTCCCGCGCCAGCCGCGCGCCCGCCCGCACCAGCACCTCGTGCTCCATCAACCACGCGAGCTCGACGGTGAGTTCGACCACCGCGCTCAGCGCCGATTCCCGCTCGGCGGTGACCTTCTCCAGCGCGGCCCGCGCGACGGCGTCCCCTTCCTCCCGCACGGCCTCGGCCAGCTCGGCCTTGGAGGAGAAGTGGAAGGTGACCGCCCCTATGGACACCCCTGCGGCCGTGCTGATCCGGGACAGCGACGTACCGGCGTATCCGTCGCGGTCGAACTCCACCGCGGCCGACCGAATAAGCCCCGCACGGGTTCGTACGGCCCTCTCCTGTTTCACCATGCCGACTCCGAATGCAACTCCTGGAAAGAGCATCGTTGGCGACCGCCCCAAGGGTCGGCAATGCCGAGTTGGTCAAGATGCAACGCGTTTTCTCCGCCCCGGGCCGAGGGTGGCCCACCCCCGCGGGGGCCACCGCATATGCCGAGGGGATGGGCGGTGACCTGCGACTCCACGACAAAGAGAACGTTCGCTATTCTTCCGTCATGGTCAACCTCCCACCCGACGACGCCGTCTTCCGTTTCACCGAGCGAGTTTTCGAACCGCTGGCACGGGCCGACCAGCGCGCCTGGGCACGGAGATACCTGCGGGCCCTGCTGACCACACCCGGCAAGAAATCCGCCCGCCGGCTGGCCGCCAGCGTCTCGGCCTCACCGACGGCGGCCCAGGCCCTGCACCAGTTCGTCAACGTCAGTCCCTGGGACTGGATTCCGGTACGCGAGGAATTGATCCGCTGGACCGAGCGGCGCGTCGCCCCGCGGGCCTGGGTCGTCGACCTGGCCGTCCTGCCGAAGCGCGGAGAGCACTCCTGCGGCGTGCACCGCCGCTTCGTCGCCGCCGCCGGACGGGCCGTCACCTGCCAGGTCGGGGTGGGAGCCTTCCTCGCCACGGCGGCGGACGCGGTCCCCGTCGACTGGCGCCTCCAGCTGCCCGGCGCCTGGAGCAAGGACCCGCACCGCCGCCAGCGCGCGCGGATACCCGACGACGTGGACTTCCGGCTGCCCGAACAGCACGCTCTCGAACTCGTCGACGCCCTGACCGCCGCGAGCCGTATCACTCCTGTCCCGGTCGTCGCCCATCTCGGCACGACGCTCCAGGTGGGCGCCCTCGTACGGGGGCTCGCGGCCCGTGACCGGGACTTCGTGTTAGCGGTCCCCGACGGGCTGCGGGTCCGGACCGCCCGGCCCTCCGGCCACCGGCCGCGCCGCGAGGAGTACGGCCCGGTGCACACGGCCCGCGGGGTACTCGACCACGGCCCCGCCCCGCTCCGCACCGAGGAGACGGCCCGTCCCGACGGGCACGCCCGCCTCGCCGTGGTCGCGACGGCCCTGGTCCACCCCGTCGAACGCCCCTCGGTGGGCGCCCCGCAGCGCGCCTATCGCCTCTTCACGGTCCGCCCCGGGCAGAGCCGGCCCCCGTCCCCGCTGTGGCTCACGAACATGACACACGCCCGCACCGAGTACCTGCTCGGCCTCACCCGCCTCCCGGCCCTCACCCTCCGGACCACCCGCCGTCTGAAGGACGACCTCGGCCTCCTCGACTTCGAGGGCCGCTCCTTCCCCGGCTGGCACCACCACATGACCCTGGTCTCCGCCGCCTACGCGCTCCGTCACACCGCGGCCGGCCTCACGCCGGCCGACACCTGACGGCAGGGGATGGCGGACCGACGGGCGCCGATCCAAAGACGCTCCGTGCCCTGCCGCGACCAGCGACCGGCCATCAGCGATCAGATCGCGCAACTGTCGGCTGTGGTGGAAGGCCCCTTCGAGCCGCCGCTGCCGGACGGTGACGCCGGTGGCGGCCATGGCCCGGGCGTACTGCTCGCCCTCGTCGCGGAGAGGGTCGAGTCCGGCCGGCCCCCGTTGCCGCCGTACGAGGCCTTCGAGGAAGCCGTACGCCGTCTCGCCCCCGGATCCGTCCACCCCACCCCGCCCGACCACGCGACCCGCGTCGCCACCCTCCTGGCCGACCATCGCCACCAGCCCCCACCTCTGCCCCACCGCCCCTCCCACCGACAGAACTTTGCAGGTCAGAGGCCCTGTCACGACCGCACGGCGCTGCTAGGCGACAACGGGGGCGACCCCGGTTACCCCCATCCGCTAGGCTGTCAGCGGTCAACGCCTTCGTAGCTCAGGGGATAGAGCACCGCTCTCCTAAAGCGGGTGTCGCAGGTTCGAATCCTGCCGGGGGCACCATGTAGTACCGATCTGACCTGGGGTTTATCCCCCAGGGAGGGGTCTCACTCGGCCTCGGACGCCTCGTCCGGGGCCGTTTGCGTGAGCGCTGCGTGAGCGGACGGGGCGGCAGCCCCCGAAATTCCTCCCAACCGATCAGCACCATCCGGCACGTCGTGAGGGGCGCGCACACGCGGGACGAGGCGGGCAGCGGCCTCGGCGATCGCGAGATCCGCTTCGGGAAGCAGGCTCGTGTACGTGTCCGCCGTGATGGTGATCGAGGAGTGGCCGAGCATCTCCTGGATGTCCTTCAGGTCGGCACCGGCCGCGTGGGCGAGGGTCGCCGCGCCGTGGCGCAGGTCGTGGAGCCGGACCGGCGGGAGGCCGATCTCCTCGTACAGCTCGATGAAGCGGCGGGTGACGTTGGCGGGGTGGAGCAGTTCCCCGTTCTCCCGCGTGAAGACGCGGCCGGTCTCCACCCAGGCGGTCCCCCACTTCTCACGCTCCTCGCCCTGCCGAGCCCGATGCCGGCGCAGGACCTCGACCGTGTCCGCGTCCAGGGCGATGGTGCGCGCGCCCGCGTCGGTCTTGGGGTCGTCCTCGTAGACCTCCCAGCCGTCGACGACGAGCTGCTTGGCGACGGTGATGAGACCGGCGTCGAGGTGGGTGTCGGTCCACTTCTGCCCGCACGCCTCTCCACGCCGGAGCACGCGAAACGCGATGAGGTGGACAGGGCGTACAGACGGTCGTCCGCCGCGTGGTCGAGGAAGCGGCCGGTGTGTTCCGGTGTCCAGACCATGACCGGCGACGGCTTCTCGCCGGTGCGCTGCCAGTGCAGGACACGCTCCTGGGTCCAGACTTGCGCCTTGGGCCGCTTGCCCGCTTCCAGTTCGACGTGCGCGGCCGGGTTGAAGGTGATCAGCTGCTGCGCGATCGCGGAGCTGAGGGCCGCGCGCAGGGTGGAACGGACGCGCTGGCGCGTGGCCGGGCCGACGATGCGGCGGTACGGCTCCATCTACGCGATGGCCGCCAGAGGGTGGGGACCCAAGTTGGGGTCCCCTGGAGTGTCCGGTGGCATTCCAGGATTTTCATACCTCTTTTGCGGAGAGCAACCGCATGCCTGTCTACCCGACCCGAAGCGAGCACATCACCCGGTCTGCACCCGGGAGTACCACCCTGAGTCGCTGCACCGGCGCGATCTCAGTTCGTCACCTGTTGGTGGCCGGGCTGAGCGCGCGCATGTTCTGTCCGTCCTTGTTGGAAGGGCTGGACATTGGACAGGGTCACCCTCGGCGTCCTCGCTGCATTCTCGCTGATCAGCTTGGCTCTCGGCTTCGGTACAAAGCTCGGCCGCGAGATCGACGAATTTCTAGATGCGTGGCGCGGGCCGATCGCTCGTGTCCGTCGCTGGTGGCGCAACCGCCGGAATCGGCCTTGATCCATCTGGCCCTGACCTACGTGAGGGCCAGGGCGGCAACGGTAGAGGGGCGCCCGCACGCTCACCCCACCGACTTCCGCACCGCATCGGCCAACACAGCCGCACGGACATCGTGGGAGCCGCTGATGATGTGGTTCATCACGTACCCGAAGGCGATGCCGCGCTCGGGGTCGGCGAAGGCGAGTGAGCCTCCGCGCCCGGTGTGGCCAAAAGCGTTCGGGCCGGTCATGAGGTTGCCCTCGGTGGGGAGCATGTATCCGGTGCTGAAGCGGCTCGGGAACATCAGCACCTGGTCCTTGCCGCTGGCCTGCTCTGCGGTCGCGGACGCCAAGGTCTCCGGGACAATCAGACGTACGCCGTCGACCTCGCCGATCAGGGCGGCGTACATGCGGGCGAGGGAGCAGGCGGTGCCGATGCCGTTGGAGGACGGGAGTTCGGCGGCCTGTACCTCGGGGGAATCGAAGTCGATTGCGGCCGGGTTGGTGACCGCGTACGCCCGATTGCTGAAGGAGTTCGGGTCGCGCCAGGCGGCGACCTGTTCGCGAAGTTCCTCGGGAACCTCCTCGTCGGGCACGGTGGTGAGGTCGACGGCCGGGCGCTGGTACGCCATGCGGCTGACTCGGTCGCGTTCGCTCGGCGGCAGGCCGATGAAGAAGTCCAGCCCGAGCGGGCCCGCGATCTCCTCGGCGAAGAAGCGGCCCGGCGAACGGCCGGAGACTCGGCGGATCACTTCGCCGACCAGCCAGCCCCAGGTGCGACCGTGGTACCCGTGTGCGGTGCCTGGAGTCCACAGCGGGCGCTGGGCCGCCAGCGCTGCTGCCATGGGGTCCCAGGCCAGCGCCTCGACCAATGGCAGCGGTTGATCGAGGGCGACTAGGCCGGCCTGGTGGGACAGGAGCCAGCGGACGGGGATGTCCGCCTTGCCGTTCGCCGCGAACTCCGGCCAGTACTTCGCCACCGGGGCGTCGAGGTCGAGCATGCCGCGCTCGGCCAGCATGTGCGCCGCGGTCGCGGTGGCTCCCTTGGTCGCCGAGTAGACCAGCTGCAAGGTGTCCTGCGCCCACGGGCGACCGGTGTCAAGGTCGGCGACGCCACCCCACAGGTCGACCACCGGCCGGCCGTGCCAGTAGACACACACGGCCGCGCCGATGTCCCCGTGCTGGGTGAAGTTCGCTGCGAACGCCTCACGGACCGGTTCGAACCCGGGCGCTACCTCACCGTTGATCGTCGTCATGCCGTTCATCCTGGCAGCCGTGCTGCCCTGGCTGACAGGGGAACTGGCCTCAGCTCAGAGGCATTCGGCGTCGACGCGTACGACGAGGGTGACGCGTTCGCCCCTCGTGATCGGCCGTACGCCGTGGATGTGGTCGCGGGTGGCGGGGAAGGCGACCAGGGTGCCGCAGGGCGGCTTGATCTCCTGGGCGGGGTTCTCGAAGAACAGCTCCCCGCCGCCGTAGGAGTCCGGCGTGTTGAGCCAGACCACGAGGGTGAGGTCGCCGCCGACGACGGGCTGTCCGTTGGTCTGGGCCCGCTCGCGTTCGATGTCGGTGACCTCGTCGTGGTGGGCGACGAAGCCGACGCCGGGGCCGTAGCGGTAGACGACCGCCGGCTGGCTGGGTATGCGCTTCGGGGCGATCTCGAAGTGGCCTCGGACGGGGGCTATGACTGGCCGGCGTAGTCGGTGGCGGGTTCCTCGTGGGTCGTGGTGGGGGTGTCCGCGCCGTTCGGAACGTCGGTGTCCTTGCGTGCGCGCGTGTCGGTGGTCCGGGTCGGCGCGTGGCGTCCCAGCAGGACGTTCTTGCCCTCCGTGGCGCTCCTGCCCATGCTGCCGCGAGGCGTGTTCCCGCAGTCACGCCCACGCGGCCGGCGGGCGGTGGCGTTCGGCTTCCGGTGGTGATCGGCGTCCGGTCCGCCGTCCGCGACGGCCGCGACGGGCGAACTCGGCGCCGGGTCGGCGTCGGCGGCGTGGCGGTGGTTCTTACGCCGTGTGCCGAGGTGGAAGGCGGCGGCGCAGGCGAGGAGAACGCCCACGGCGAGCAGGACGAGGTCCCGGGTCTCCAAGCCTGTGGCCGGGGGCTTGGCGGCGATCGCGGGCTCGGCCGACCGCTGACCCGCCGGGGCGGGGTCGGCCTCCGTGGCGCTGGACGGCTGGGCGCTCGGCTTTCCGGGCGTGGTCGCGCCGGCCGGGCGTTCCGCCGTGGGTCCGGCGCCCTTCGGCGTCGCCGGTTTCGGGGCGTCGGCGGCCACGGATCCGGCCGCCCGGTCCGGGGCCGCGGGGGCGACGGATCCGGTGGTGGGCTTCGGAGCGGTGTGGGAGCCCGCCGGTCGGGTCGTCGGCTTCGGAGCGGCGGAGCCCCCCGAGCCCGTCGGATCCGTCGAACCCGGCGCCGTGATGTCGAAGGAGGTCACGACGTTGCTCCGGCCGGCGTCCAGGGTGCACGACGCGTCCGTGCTGCCCCACAGGCCCGTCTTGGTCCTCGCGAGGATGTGGAGGGTGAGGCCGCCCGTCGTCACCGTCGCCCTGCCCGGGTGGTCGAAGGTGGGCGTGGTCACGCTTCCGGTCGCCTTGATGGTGAGCGGGCCGGACGCCGGTGCGGTGGTCTTGGCCATACGGAACGGAACCGCGAGGTCCACCTGCTGCCGCGGCGCGTCCACGTGGGCCGACGCGTCCACCGTGCCCTCGACGGTCGCGTAGCCGGTGTCGGCGAGCCACCGCGTGAAGCTCGCGTCCACCTTCGCCGTCACGTTCACGCCGATGGTCCTGCCGGGCCGGCCGGCCACGACCTTGTCCGGCAGGGTCGCGGTGACCTGCGCCGTGAAGGAATGGGTGCCCGCCATGAACGACGTACACGTGTAGCCGAATGTGCGCGAAAGCTGCTGCGCGGATGCCGTTCCGGCGCCGACGGCGCCCACCATCACGCTCGTCGTCGCCAATGCCGTCACGGCCCCGAGGATGATCCTCGTCCTTGGCCCGTTACACCTGGTACTCATGAGTTCCACTCCGACCACTACTGAGGTGTTCGATTACAGAACAACTCCCGTTTCCCGAAGATCGACACGCTGCCTGGTCGCCTTCTCGGCACCGATTCCGTAGCGCCCAGGCAATTTCGCCCAGCATGCCCGTACCACTCCTGAAGGGACGTACCGCGAGCGGCTCCAGTTCCCTTACGGACTGACACGGATGACTGCATGTCAGGGAGCCGTGTTGACGTTTTTGATCTTCATCGAGTGGAGGGCTTTCCGGGTGGTACTTGATACCACGTCACAGGTTCCCACTGGTGCCCGAATCCGCCGACTGTGACACCCCGCCGGCGCTACCCTGAGGTCCGGATGTCCCGCACCAGGGAATTCACCCCTGCGCCCGGGAACAACCATGTGCGCGGATCAGGGGAGGTCCTTGGTGACACGTGAGGACGCACGAGCCGCGCTGCGCTTCCGGATCGAGAAGCCCCTGCGGGAAGACCCCGGCTTCACCGCGGAGTTGTCGGCGACGCCGCCTCGGCGCGCGGGCACACAGGCCACCGGCGAGCGCGGCGTGGCGGTGGGCGGAAGCATCAGGAGACCCGTCGTCACCGGCGATGACGCGACGATCGTCTCGCTCGGCGAGCCTCGCACCGGACCCAGAGGAGACGACTCCCGCCGTGCCCAGCTCTGACCGGCTTTCCCCCAGCAGTCCATCGATCGAGATCGGGGACGTCGGGGGCTCCGCGGTGATCGGCGACCGCAACTTCGTCTTCACGCTCCACGTCGACGGGGCCTCCGCCGGTGACGCGCTGAACGAAGTCGTCTCCCGACTCGTGGAGGGAATGCGGGTCGGGCGCGGCCCCGTCGACGAGGGTCGGGCCGGCCAGGCCGATCAGCTCGCGGACGATGTCCGGCACCGGCTGACGTCGGAAGTCGAACGGCTGCGGTTGGCGGACCGGGACTCGCTGCCCGTGCACTGGCGGCCGGCCCTCAAGGGCATGCCTGGCGACGGGGAGGACCTCCGCGAGGACCCGGGCGGGGCGTCGGGTGTGCCGCTACCGGGGTTGACCAGTCGACTGGACGAGATCACGGCGGATTCCCGCTGGCTGTTGGTGATCGGCCGGGGAGGGTCAGGGAAGAGTGTCCTGGCCCTGCAATTCGCGAAGTCCCGCTTGGAACGCCGCTCTCCCGACCGCAGAGAGCCGGTGCCAGTGATCTTCAGCATGGGATCCTGGAATCCCGGCACCGCCGAGTTGCGCGCATGGCTGATCGACCGACTGGAACGAGATTATCTCTATCTGGCCAAAACCGTCCCCGGGAAAAAGAAGACGTGGGCCGCCGAACTGCTGGGCACCGGCTACGTGCTGCCGATTCTGGACGGGTTCGACGAGATCAATGACGATCTGCGCAAAAGCGCGCTGATCCAACTCAACAGCAGCACCCTGCCGCTGGTGGTGACCAGCCGCCGTGACGCGATCGAATCCGTCATGAACAAAAGCGACATCGCGCCCTCCGCCTCCGCCATCGAATTGGTCGACCTCGACGTGGACGACTCCGTCCGATACCTGTGCAAGGTCACCGGAACGACTCCCCCCGACAGCACGGCCGCCGCCCGCGGCAACGGGTGGGGCCGCGTCGTGGACGAGTTGGGCAGCCCTCGTCGCACCCGCGCCGGTGACAATCTCGCCGCCGTGCTGGCCACCCCGCTGATGACCACTCTCGCCCGGTTCGCCTACGAGTCGAGACGGTCCGGGCATGACCCGTCGGAGCTGCTGGACGCCGAGAAGTTCGGCACCCAGGACGCCCTCGAGAAGCACCTCCTGGATTTCTTCGTCCGTACCGCCTATGAGCGCTTCCTCCAGGACAAGTCCGAGGAAGGGGAAGGAAACGGGGCGCAGGACGGCCGCTGGGACGCCGCGCACGTCCGGCGCTGGCTCGGCTACCTCGCCGTCCATCTGACGAGGCTCAAGACGACCGACATCGAGTGGTGGCGGCTGGGCACCGCCATGAAACTGCGCTGGGTCATGCTGCGGGTCGGCCTCACGGTCGGAGTCGCCTCCGGCCTTGTGGCCGGGCTCGTGTTCGGGGCCGAAGGCGCGCTCCTGAACGGGCCCGCTTACGGGCTCACAGCGGCAGTCGTCAGCGGCCTGGCGGACGGGGCCGGGCTGGGGCTGACCTTCGGGCTCATGCACGGGTTCGCCACGAAGATGCGGGACGGCGGACCGATGTTCAAACCGTCGCACATGGAGATCAGTCGTGACGGCTGGGAGTGGAGGAACATGCGGGACAGCTTCCGCCCCAGAGTCCAGGGCGGACTCCTCGGCGGGCTCCTGTTCGGACTCGTGTGGGCACTCGGAGTCGCGGCCTTGAACACTCTCGCGGGCGCCACCTGGTCCGTGATCTGGCCCTTCACGGGGCTGCTGTTCGCGGAAGGAACCGGCCTGGGCCTCGCGCTGGGCCTCGTCGCCGCCGTCGGGGCCGGGTTCGAGAAGGTCATTCCGCAAGAGAAAGCCGACGCCTCGTCGGACCTGCTGGACACGAATCGCGCCACGGTGCTCAAGCAGCTCGTCACCATCGGACTCGTGATCGGCGTCGGGCACGGAACCTTGTTCGGAATCGCGTATGACAGCGCCCTCAACGGAATCGGGGCCGGACTGGCGGCCGGGGCCGCGGTCGCACTCGGAATCGGCAGCATGACCGCTTGGGGGCGCTGGGTCGTCCTGGGCCGGATCTGGCTTCGTCTGACGGGGCGGCTCCCGAGGGACCTGGACGCGTTCCTGCGGGACGCGTACGCGCGAGGTGTGCTGCGCCGGCAGGGCGCGGCGTACCAGTTCCGCCACGAGCGACTCCGGACGCACCTGGCCGAGGCGTACGGGAAGAAGTGAGCGCCCCGGGACCCGGGCATCCTGTCGGCGGCGGCCGGGAATGGCCCGGCCGCCGGCTCCTGGGGGTGGCATGCGCGACGAACGGCACGGCCAACGGCACGACGAGCGGCACGGCTTGCGGCTGTCGGACGACGAGCTGAAGCCCTTCGTCCAGTACCCGCACCGGTACGCGGACCACGATCCGGACCTGTTCGCGCTCCTGGAGGTCGGTGACCCCGAGCGCCCCGCCTACGTGAGCCTGCGCAGGGACCCCGAGCCCGGCCTCGACATCTCGGCCTACCGGCGGCCGTTCACGGACCGGCCCGGCTGACCGTGGCCCCGGGCGGCCCGGCCGAGGAACATCAGCCGACGAGTCGGCGCCGGGTCAGTTCCAGGACCTCCTCGCGGCTGCGGGTGCCATGGTCGGCGGCGACGAAGTGGCTGCCGATGCGGAGCGAGAAGGCGAGCAGGCAGCGGACCTCGACCTCGTCCTCGTCGGGGCAGAAGGACCGGAACAGCGCGCGCATGTAGTCCATCCGCCGGTTGTCGACGCGTCGGAGGCGCTCGGCGACGGCCTCGTCGCGCCGGGCCCAGTCGCGGATGGCGAGCTCGGTGGCGGTGGCGGTGACCGGCCCCTCGGCGGCCCCGGCGATCGTGAACAGGCGGGTCAGCCTGGCCCTGGCGTCGCCTCCGCCGGCCTCGACCCGCTGGATCACCTCCTCGGCGACCCCGCGCTCCCAGGTGTCGAGCATCTCGTCGAGCAGCGCGGCCCGGTTGCGGAAGTATCCGTAGAAGCCGCCCTTGCTGACACGGAGCGCCTGCGCCAGCGGCTCGATGCGGACGGCCTCCGGGCCGCCCGCGGAGAGCGCCCGCAGACCTTCCTCGATCCACGTGCCGCGCGGTGTGCGGGCGATGGCCATGCTGTGTCTCCCGTCACGAGAGCCCCTTCTATACGCCACCGTATAGAAGGGGCTAGCCTTCATCTGTACGGCATCGTATAGATGGGGCCGGCGACTCGTACGGAACACGGCCGCCGGCGACACGGCGGACAACCCCGAGGAGAAGAACATGAAGGTCGGCATGGTCGCGCACCACTACCCGCACCCCTCCCACCGCGAGGAGTTCGTCGCCCGGGTCCGGCGGGTCGCCGAGGTGTTCCGGCAGGCGCCGGGCTGCCTGGCGGCCGACTGCTGGCTCTCCGCCGACGGCGAGGCCGTGGTGTCCACCGTCCAGTGGGAGTCGGAGGAGGCCCGCGACGCCTCGCTCGTCTCCCTCGGGGCGGCCGGGGTGGACGTGGAATTCGACGAGCGCGAGGTACGTCCCCGCGAGATCGTCCCGCTCGTCGCCTGCTAGAGATCGTCGCCGGCCGGAGACCCCGGCGGCTCCCGGCCTGCCGGAGACATGAGCGGGCCCTCCGGGAGACCCGGGCCGGGCCGGGGTCATCGGGGCCACACCTTGCGAGAGCTGTGACGGGCGCATCGGGAGGCGTGATCCCCCCCTCTCGCAACGGCGCGGGTCAGCCGGCGACGGTCC
Source organism: Streptomyces laurentii (assembly GCF_040635425.1). Taxonomy (NCBI): domain Bacteria; kingdom Bacillati; phylum Actinomycetota; class Actinomycetes; order Kitasatosporales; family Streptomycetaceae; genus Streptomyces; species Streptomyces laurentii. The sequence continues at coordinate 23,168 of NZ_JBEYHT010000091.1, forward strand.
AGGTGTCGGCGCCCGTGAGGAGGGCGGTGAGGTCGGCTTTGCCCTGCTGCTCGACCGCCTTGTCGAGCTGGGCCGCCATCTCGGTGTCGTAGACCGGGCGGTCGGTGGAGCGGAAGACGCCGATCGGGGTGTGGTGGAGGGTGTTCGGGTCGGCGAGGCGGGAGAGGGCGAACGCGGTCGTCGGGGACGGGGTGTGGGCGTCGTGCACGAGGACGCGGTGCTCGTTCGAAGGGGTCACGGTGATCACCTCCAGGTCGCCGGTGGCCGGGTCGCGGACCACGCCCTTGTCGAGGTCGGCGCCGAAGCGGATCGGACGGCCGTGTTCGAGGGGGATGACGGCTTCCTGGGCCCGCCGCCCGTCCTTCAGGGCGTCGAAGGCGCCGTCGTTGAAGATGTTGCAGTTCTGGTAGATCTCCACCAGTGCCGTGCCCGGGTGGTCGGCGGCCTGGCGCAGGACCTCGGTGAGGTGCTTGCGGTCGGAGTCCACGGTCCGGGCGACGAAGGAGGCTTCCGCGCCGAGCGCCAGCGACACCGGGTTGAAGGGGGCGTCCAGGGAGCCCATCGGGGTCGACTTGGTGATCTTGCCGACCTCGGAGGTGGGTGAGTACTGGCCTTTCGTGAGGCCGTAGATCCGGTTGTTGAAGAGGAGGATCTTGAGGTTGACGTTGCGGCGCAGCGCGTGGATCAGGTGGTTGCCGCCGATGGACAGCGCGTCGCCGTCGCCCGTGACGACCCAGACCGA
>NZ_JBEYHT010000092.1:0-22549 GCF_040635425.1 Streptomyces laurentii
CCGCAGCGATCTGGCACAACCACAAGACCGGACAACCAGTCATACGATCCCTGATCGCCTACGACCACTGAACACATCGGAATGACTCATCTAGGAGGTGCGCACATGAGCGTGGACGCAGTGAACGGCACGAACGAGACGGACCGCGGTACGAATGCCGCAGGTGACGCGGGGTGGGAGGTCGAGCCAGGCGATGAGTCCGGCGCGGCCGTCGTTGCCGCCGTCGGCCGCCAGATCAGGTTCTGGCGGGAGAAGAGGAACATGCGGGCGGCGGATCTCGGTGCCCGGCTCGGTTACGGAGAGGATCTGATCCGCAAGATCGAACGCGGGGTCCGCATCCCGCGACCGGAGTTCCTCGACAACGTCGACCGGGTGCTGGACGCGGACGGAAACATCTCGGTGATGAAGAAGGACATCGAGGAGGTCCGCTACCCGAAGAAAGTACGGAACCTCAAGAAGCTGGAGGCGCGCGCGGTCGAGTTCTGCATGTACAGCAACTTCACGATTCACGGTCTGCTCCAGACCGAGGAGTCCTCACGCGCGCTGTTGCAGACGTACCGTCCGACTTACACGCCGGAGGAACTGGAGCGGTTCGTGAGGGCGCGAGTGGCACGTCGGGCAGTGCTGGAGGCGAGCCCGGCCCCCGAGTTCAGTTTCGTCCAGGAAGAGGTGACGCTGCGGCGCCCGTTCGGGGGCAAACTGGTGATGCGACGCCAGCTCGAACACCTGCTGGAGGTGAGTGAGTTGCCTCATGTGGACATCCAGGTGATGCCGACAGCCTATGTCGATCATCCTGGAGCGATCGGTCGGATCGAGCTGCTGAAGTTCGGCGACGGCACCGCCGCCGGACGCAGCGATGGGGACTTCAGCGGTCAGCCCGTCTCCGACCTCAAGCGACTCCGGATCCTGGAGCTGCGCTATGGCATCATCCGCTCAACGGCCCTGACTCCAGCGGAGTCGCGGCACTACATCGAGCAACTGCTGGGAGAAACATGATCGGCAAGACCGAGCTGGATTGGTTCAAGAGCAGCTACAGCAGCAGTGCCAACGGCAACGACTGTGTCGAGGTCGCCACGGTCCCCGGCACCGTTCACGTCCGTGACTCGAAGGACGTCGAGATCCCGAACCTCGCGTTCGGTGCCGACGCCTGGACCGGCTTCGTGGAGTTCACCGCAGGCGCCTAAAGGGAGGGCATATGCCCGCGCTCGAATGGTTCAAGAGCAGCTACAGCAGCAACAACAACGGCAATGACTGTGTCGAGGTCGCCACGACTCCCGGCACCGTGCATGTCCGTGACTCGAAGGACACCGGGCGTCCGCACCTCGCGTTCGATTCGGGCGCCTGGAACGGGTTCGTCGAGTTCGCCGCAGGCGCGTAAAACCAAACACCGCGTCCGAAAGCCGCCAGCGTCAGGGCCGCCGCCTCGCGACCCTGGACGCATGAACGCGACCACGAGCACGCGCACCACCCACACCGCCCGGCCCATCCCGGACGCCGCTCTCGCCGAGCTGCGGAACGTCGATGACGCCGGGCGGCCCTGTGTCCCGTACACCGAGACCGAGGCCGACGCCGGGAGCCCCCTGCGCTGCTGCCTGCGCCGTACCGAGGCCGGGGAGCGGATCGCGCTCGTCTCGTACGCCCCGCTGCGGCGCTGGGCCGCCGAGACCGGGGCCGAGCCCGGCGCGTACGACGAGCAGGGCCCCGTCTTCATCCACACCGAACCCTGCGGCGGGCCGGGCGACGCCCCCGCCACGTACCCCTTCGCACGGCCGGGCGTGCTGCGGACCGTACGCCGCTACGACGCGCGGGGGCGGATCGCCGGCGGCCGGATGATCGACGTCCCGGAGGCGGTGGAGGAGGGCTTCGACAAGGTCTTCGCGGAGGCGTTCGCGGACCCGGAGGTGGCCTTCGTCCACGTACGGGCCGTCGAATACGGCTGCTTCCTCTACGAGGTGCGGCGCCCGGCCTGAGGGGGGCTTGGCGGGGGCTTGGCGGGGGCCTCGCCGTCACCCCCGTAAGCCCGCTGCACACGAGCGGGTGAATCCGAGGGTCGCTGTATAGAGGGCGAGCCGCCGTGCTGCTTCACTTCGGTGGTCATCTTTCGGTTGGCCAACCGAAGGAATGCACATCGGCTCGTGGCGCGAAAGCGAAGGCGAACAGAACGGGAATTCTGCTTTCCGCGCCACGAGGGGGAAGTGTCTCCGCGCCCCAGGGGGGAAGAATGGGTAACCTCATCACCCGATTAGCGGCACTCAAGGCCGCGAAGTGCGCCACCGTCGTGGCCATGGCGACTCTGGCCGCCGGCCTCACGGCTCCGCTGTCCAGCGCCGCCAACGAGCGTTCCTGGCATGAGGGTTGCCGTGGGTACTGGTACTCGACGGTCGGCCACGGCTACTGCCAGAACGCCACCGGCTGGCCGTCCTACGGGTACTTCACCGACTACGACTGCAATGTCGAGGCGGACGCGCAGCACCACGACTATCTCTCCCGTGGCTACGTCGGCAAGTACGACACCTACGAATGCGTATTCAAGATCAACAAGACGAAGGTCCACCAGTAGACCGTTACCGCCGCGATGGGCCCGCCGTTCCGGCGGGCCCATCCCGTATTCCGGGAAATCCCACCTATGACGACTGCTCCCCTCGCTCGAATGACGGCCCTCACCCAGGGGTACGGCGGCCGACCCGTCATCGAGGAACTCGATCTGTCCATCCAGCCGGGCATCACCGGACTGCTGGGACCCAACGGGGCGGGAAAGACCACGCTGTTCCGCACCCTCGCCACGATCACCCCACCGAGGAGCGGGGGACTGGAGCTGTTCGGCACGCCCGTCACGAGCGAGCGGGACGTCCGGCGGGTCCGTCGTCGCATCGGCTACCTGCCGCAGGACTTCGGCTACTACCCGGCGTTCTCGGTCACCGACTTCGTCCGCTACTGCGCCTGGCTGCGTGAAGTACCCGCGAAGCGGGCCGAGTCGGCCACCAAAGAAGCCCTCGCCTCGGTCGGCCTCGCCGACCGCGCCCGCGACCGCATGAAGTCGCTCTCCGGCGGCATGCTCCGCCGCGCGGGGATCGCGGCGGCCATCGTCGGCTCCCCGTCCCTGCTGCTGCTCGACGAGCCCACGGTCGGCCTCGACCCGGCCCAGCGCCTCGACTTCCGCGACCTCATCCGCTCCCTCGCCCGCGCCGGGGCCGCCGTCGTCCTCAGCACGCACCTCGTGGAGGACGTGGGCGCCGCCTGTGACACCGTCCTCGTCCTCGGTGACGGGCGGGTCGTCCACAGCGGGACGCCCCGGCAGCTCGCGGAGCGGTCCACGCCGGAGGCCCCGGGAGACAGCCCACTGGAACGCGGCTACATGGCGGTCCTGGGCGGCACACGTCGCTCCCGGTCCGCGGATGAGGCGGAAGCGGCGGAAGAGGCGGAGGAGGCGGCATGCTGAAGACCTACCTCACCGAACTCCGGCGCTCGCCCCTGCTCACCGCCTTCCCCGTCATGGTCGCCGTGGACCTGGCGGTGCTCTTCGGACGCTCGCGGTACTGGATCGGCGTCTGGCCCGAGGCGAGCGTCGCGGCGCAGATCGTCACGCTCTTCCTGGGGCCGGTACTTGCCGGCGTCTCCGCCTGGCAGGCCGGCCGGGCCTCCCGCGCGGGGATGCCCGAATTCCTCCTCGCGGCCGCCCGCCCCGCCTGGCGGATCGAGGCCGCCCGCCTCGCCGCGACCCTCACGCTCGGCTTCCTCGCGTACGGCATCGGATGCGTCGTCGCCGCGGCCGTCTCCTTCCGCGACGCGGGCCCCGGCTTCCTGTGGCCGTCCTACCTGCTGCTCGGCGCGGCGACCCTCGTCATCTTCGCGTCCGTGGGACACCTCGCCGGCCGCCTGTGGCCCTCGCCCGGGTTCACCCCGATCGTCTGCGCGCTCGGCTGCTTCATCAGCATGCTGTCCCTGCCGTTCCGGTTCAACGTCCTCGCCGGGCCGCCGGACACCCACCTGAACCCGCTGCCGCTCGCGGTCCGGCTGTTCGTGGCCCTCACCCTCGCCGTACTCGCCGTCGCGGCACCCTCCCTGCCGAGGAAGTCCGAGCGCGAGATCACCACACGGGAACTGCCCTGGCGCACCCGCGGCGTGGTCCTCGTGTCGGCCGTCGGCGCCGGACTCGCGCTGACGGCGGCCCCGGCCGCCGGCGAACTGCGCGGGGAACGCCCCGCCACCGCGACCACACCCCTGTGCGAGCGCGCCGACGAGAACGCCCCGAGCGTCTGCGTATGGCCCGAACACCGGAAGTACCTGCCCGAACTGACCCGGATGGCCCAGCGCCTCGACGTCCGGCCGTCCCGGCCGTGGATCAGGCCGCCCGCCGAGTTCCGCGAATTCGGGCTCGCGAGAACCCGCTTGGGGGACCCGGGCTTCGACATCGCCGAAGGGCACGTACGCACCGCGGCGATCGCCATGGCCGACCAGGTGTTCCGTACCTCGTTCGGCTGGTGCACCCCGCCGCGCGGCAAACCGGAGGCGCGCCGGGCCTGGCAGGCCATCGACAACCTCCACATGTGGCTGGAATACCAGGCCACGGGACAGGACCCCGACGTCGCCGACGAGGGGCTCCACCAGTCCGGCGTGGACACCGCCCGGCGGAACGCGGCCCAGGCCGTACGGATGTCGCCCCCGGACCAGGAGAAGTGGATCGCCGAGGAGCGCGGCCATCTCCGTGAGAACACCTGGTGCGAGCCCGATGCGCGCTTCTGATCTCATGCGCGCTTCTGATCTCGCGCGGTACGCGAGGGTCCACCGAGCGGGCCCGATCCTCGCCGGAGCCGTGGTCGTCGCCGTCCTCTCCGCGGTCTTCGGGGGCGTCCGCGTCGCGCTCCCGTCGATCGGCGGCGAGGATCTCGCGACGGGCGTGCCCTACCGCCGTGAACTGCCGCTCCTGTCGGCCGTCTTCCTCACCGCCGCCTTCGGCGGACCGATGGCGGCCCACGAGGAGACCGGGGCCTGTGCCCTGTACCGCCTCCGCAACGCCTACTGCGCCGGGCTGACGCTCCTCGCCTGCGCGCTCTCCTTCGGCACCGAGGCGTTCGCCGTCGGTGCGGGACAGGGGGCGGTGTTCGTGCGGTCGGTGCTGATCTGGCTGGGCCTCGCGCTGCTGTCCATCAGGCTGTTGGGGCAACAGCTCGGCTGGGTGATTCCCCTGGCCTCGGCTCTCCTGTTGGTCTGGTACCCCAGTGGGTGGTGGGACTGGACGGCGAATTCGCCGTCGGACGTGCTGAGTTGGTGGGGCGCGGGGATCGTCCTGGCCGGCGGAACCGCGGCGACCGCCGTGACCCCCTGGCGGGGGAGGGCCCTGCGGCGGGGCCGGCCGCCGGCTCGGCGAGGTACGGCGTCCCGCCTGGCGGATCGAAGTCATCTCATAAGCACACGAACCCCGGCAGAGTGAATCCTGCGTTTGACTCGGGCGGGGCGGGTACACCTGCTGCTTCACTACGGGTGACCAAGCGGGGGCGCAGGGTTGTCATATGCGTATGCGCTGCGTATGTGCTGTGACGTTGCCTGCCCTGTGGACCCTCGCACCTCAGTAGTCGTAGTCGAGGAGCAATCCATGAAGATCCGCCTTTCCGGCCGCTCCGTCCGCGTGGCCACGAGCGTCGCGGCCATCGGCATCGCCATGGGGGCGAGCGTCGTCACGGCGCAGGCACAGGCCGAGGCGCAGGGCTCCGTCAGCATCAAGACGTTCGCGGACAAGTGCTTCGACGTCGAGGGCGGCAGCACGGGTGACGACGTCCGCATCATCCAGTACACGTGCGGCGGGCAGGTCAACCAGAAGTTCAGCATCGAGCAGCTGGGCGGGGGCGAGGTGCGCATCCGGACCTTCGCCAACAAGTGCCTCGACGTCCGGGGCGCCAGCTCCGCCGACGACGTGCGGATCATCCAGTACACCTGCACCGGCTCGTACAACCAGCGGTTCCGCCTCACGTCCCTGAGTGACGGCGCCTACGAGATCGACACCTTCGCCGACAAGTGCCTGGACGTGCGCGGCGGAAGCACCGCGAACAACGCGCCCATCATCCAGTACACCTGCACGGGCGCCTTCAACCAGCGTTTCCGGATCGTCTGAGTCGTCGGCCGAGTCACCGGCCGAGTCATCGGCTGAGTCATCGGCTGATCCCGCCGGTCCTTCCGTGGGCCCGGCCGCCGAGCACCGTGGCGGCCAGGCCGAGGAGGAGGGCGACGTACGCGCCGCCCAGACCGTTGCCGGTACCGAGTCCGCCGTCGGCCGTGACGGCGACGACGGTGCCGAGGACGATCCCGGTCACGCCCGCCGCGATGGCGAGGCGGGCGTGACCGCGGGTCGTGGCCCGCCAGGCGAGGACGACGCCCGCGAGGGCGATCAGGGCGCCCACGCTGGAGCCGATGCGGCCGGGGCCGAGCGAGTAGGTGCTGACGGCGAGGTTCGTCAGGGTCGTGGTCGTCGCGAGCATGGCGGGGCCTTCTTTCCGTGCCGATGGGGCGGGTCTCCGGTCTCCCCGAGCATCCGGGCCGGCGCCGTCTCCCGGCGTCCGGCGAACGCGGACACTTCCCGCCCCGACTACCGCGCTCGCGGTAGTCCACCGCTCCTCCCCGAGGGCGACTCGCCCCGCACGCACCGGAGTTAGGGTGCGCGCATGACAGCACGCGAGGTGTGGACCCGGTACGGGAACGGGGTCATCGGCGCCGGTGTCGCGGGCGCGCTGCTGGTCACCGGGCTGTCCGGACAGGGGGCGGCGACCGGGGCCGGTCTCCTGGGATACGTGCTCCTGGTGGCCGGCGGGCTCGCGCTCGTCGCGCGGGGGCGGGCACCGGTGGCCGTCCTGGCCGGCACCGGGGTGTGCGCGGTCGGGTACCAGGCGGCGGGGTTCGACATCCCGGCGGTGGCGTACCTGTTCGCGGTCTACGCGGCCGTACGGGCCGGACACCGCACCCTCACCGTCGTCGTGAGCGTGGGCATGCTGGCCGTCCTCCCGCTGGCCGCCCTGGCGTCGGGGCCGCTCGACACGGGCGAGGCGTTCGCGCAGGCGCGCGGCGCGCTGGAGATCGCGTGGCTCATCGCGGCGGGCGCGGCCGGGGAGGCGCTGCGGCAGGCCGAGCGCCGGGCCGACGAGGCCGAACGCACCCGCGAGGAGACGGCGCGGCGCCGGGCCGACGAGGAACGCCTGCGTATCGCACGGGAGTTGCACGACTCCCTCACCCACCAGATCTCCGTGGTCAAGGTGCAGGCGGAGGTCGCCGTGCACGTGGCGCGACGGAAGGGCGAGGAGGTCCCGGCGGCGCTCCTGGCGATCCAGGAGGCGGGGCGCGAGGCGAGCCGGGAGCTGCGGGCGACCCTGGAGGCGCTCCGGGACGACGACACGGCACCGCCGCGCGGGCTCGACGACCTACCGGAACTCATCGCGCGGGCACGGGAGTTGGGGCTCGACGCGGCGCTCACGGAGGAGGGGCCGCGCGGGGACGTGCCGGCGGCGGTCGGCCGTACCGTCTACCGGATCGTCCAGGAGGCGCTGACGAACGTGGCCCGGCACGCGCGCGGCGCCCGGTCGGTCGGCGTACGGATCGAGTGGCGGGCGGACGGGGTCGCGGTGCGGGTGGAGGACGACGGGCGGGCCCAAGTCCCGTCGGGAGACGACGGCTTCGGGCTTGTGGGGATGCGGGAACGGGTCACGGCGCTGGGCGGGCGGCTGCGGGCCGCGCCGCGGGCGGACGGCGGGTTCGCGGTGGAGGCGCGGCTGCCGGTGGCGCCGAGGGAGCGGGTGTCGTGACGGCTCCGCACGTGATCAGGGTGCTGCTCGTGGACGACCAGCCGCTCCTGCGCAGCGGGTTCCGGGCGCTCCTCGACCTGGAGGACGACATCGAAGTCGTGGCGGAGGCCGGCGACGGGGCGGAGGGCCTGGCGCTCGCCCGGCAGCACGTACCGGACGTCGCGCTCGTCGACATCCGCATGCCGCGCGTCGACGGCATCGAGACCACCCGCCGTATCGCCGCCGACCCGGCGCTCGCCGGGGTGCACGTGGTGATCCTGACCAACTACGGCATGGACGCGTACGTGCTGGACGCGCTGCGCGCCGGGGCCGCCGGATTCCTGGTCAAGGACGTCCTGCCGGAGGACTTCCTGCACGCCGTACGGGTCGCGGCCCGGGGGGACGCCCTGCTCGCACCGTCGATCACGCGCAGGCTCATCGACCGGTACGTTTCCCAGCCGGCCCTCCCCGCCACCGACTCCGCGCTCTGCCTGGAAGAACTGACCAGCCGCGAACGGGAGGCGGTCGCCCTGGTCGCGCGCGGCCTCGCCAACGACGAGATCGCGGACCGGATGGTCATCACCCCGCTGACCGCCAAGACCCACATCAACCGCGCGATGACCAAACTCCGCGCCCGCGACCGCGCCCAACTCGTCGTGCTCGCCTACGAGTCGGGCCTTGTCACGCCGGGGAGCCGACGTGCGGGGCCTGACCTCCCGGGGCCCGCGTCGTACCGGCACCGTGTGAGGGGTCCGGCATCGCGCGGAGCGTAGGGTCGTATACGGACCCGTAAAAGGGGCGGATGCCACCTTTCCGGGGAGCCCTCGCTGGCGGACAGGCGGCCCTTGCCCCGCCAGAGAGATTCAGAGATCAGGGATCACCATGGGCACGGTGAGCAACGTCCGGTACGCCTCCCCCTTCTCCTGGGTCGCTCTCAACGCGAGCCAGGAACTGGAGGTCTTCGTCCTCGGCCCGGGCGGCTCCGTCGAGCACATCTGGCAGACCGAACCGAGCGACGGCCGGGCGCCGGGCCGGAGACCGCTCGGCGGCGGCAATGTGGTGGGCACCCCCGCCGTCGGCGTGAACACCGACGGCAGGCTCGACGTCATCGCGCGCCAGGAAGACGGCACCCTCGAACACCGATGGCGGACCAACCCCGCCCCCGACGGCAGATGGACGCCCGGCTGGACACCCCTCTACTACGACAGCCCGCTCGTGATCGGCGACCCGATGGCCGCCGCGAACAGCGACGGCCGCCTGGAGGTCTTCGCCCTCTTCGGGGACGGCACCATCCGATGCGCCTGGCAGAACGCCGCCGGCAACGACATCGACTGGTCGGCCTGGCACTCGCTCGGCGTACCCGGAAGCACCCCGGGGGCCTGAGGCACCCGGGGTCCGCCGTACGGGACTACTGGCTACTGCTGCGGGGTGTCCGCCTGCTTCATGGAGCTGACGGCGTCGGCGACGGAGTCGCGGTACAGGCCGAGCTTGGGGCCGGAGACCTGGGTGCCGGAGGCGATCGGGAAGTTGCGGGTGTCGGCGTTGGCCATGTGGGACGGGCTGACGAGGACGTTCATCTCGTTGATGCCCTTCGCGGAACCGGCCTTGCCGCCGGGGTTGAGGTCGATCACCGCGTACGCCTTCTTGCCGGCGAGGAGCGCGTGGTCGGGGCCGCCGAGGCCGCTGGGGACGAGCGGGCGGACGTTGCGGCTCTGGTCGGCGGAGTTCGAGTCGCCGAGGTCGACGGTGGGGAGGAGGTCCAGGCCGCAGGCGCTCGTGCCCTTGTTGGACACCTCGATGATCCGCTGCGAACCGCTGCCCGGGCGGACGTTGACGGACAGCTGCGTCATGGCGCAGGCGTGCTTCCAGGCGTACGCCTCGGTGTTGTTCGCCGAACCGCCGCCGCCACCGCTGGTGCTGCCGCTGCCGCCGCTCGTACCGCTGCCGGCGCTGGTGCCGCCGGACGACTTCTGCGGGGCCTTCGACGTGCCGGGCGCGCCGGTCGTCGTCGTGTCGGCGGGCTTCTCGTTCGACGCGGGCGTCCCCGTCCCGGCGGACGCGGAGCCGGAGGTCGACGCGGCGGGCTTGTCGGCCGAGCCGCCGCCGGTGGCGGCGGCCTGGTCGTCGCCGTTGCAGGCGGTGAGGCTCAGGGCCAGGACAGCGGTGCCGGCGGCGAGCAGAGCGCGGTGGTTCGGCCGAATACGCATGATTTCCCCGTGGTTGTGCGGTGTTTTCCGATAGCCGAATTCTTGCAGACAGTTGCTCACGTTCCGCTAACGCACGTCACGGGGAGGCGATTCGAGGCTTCCACCTGCGGCGCCATCAGGGCGTTAGCGGGACATGGAGAGACCGTTAGCGGCGTACAGGACCGTGGACACGCCCGGCCGGACCGGACCAACCCCCGGCCGACCCGGTCGGGCCCCCTTTCCCCTCCGCACGCACCAGGCCGACCGGTCGGCGGGGTGTCGACGGGACATAGGTGGGGCGCCGACGGGACACGGCCGGGGGCGCCGCCGGAGTGCCGACGGGGCGTGGGCGGACCATTGACGAATCCTTGACGGGCCATTGAAGGGGCGTTGACGCGCGCTCGATCGAAGAGCCCGGCCCGCCCCGCACGCGGGATGCCGGCGCCGACCTCGTCACCCGCCGCACGGCCGCGGGCCTTTCTTCGCCGGAAATTCCGGCCGGGGGGAATCAACACCTATCCGGGTGATGAGCCGATTCCGTATGGGCCGAACGACTGACGTGGCACGTGGCGGCGGAGGGCTCTGGGTAGACAGCTTTCGCAGCGGAAGAGACTGAATCGCCTCTTCGTGAGAACACTTCGAAAGGCTGGTCACATGAGTTCGAACGCCGGTGGGGAAAACGTGCCCGACGACGTGATCCAGCCCGTGACGAATGAGTCCGCGGGAACCCTGGAGGGCCAGCAAGGGGCCTACAGTTACCTTCTCACCCGGGGCGGAGTATTCGAAGCCACTCTGCCCGCCGCCGGCGTCGACGCCTTCAGCAAGGTGTTCGCCTCCATCACGGAGCGCGACACCGAAGACAATGACAAGCCTTTTCTGGGCGGCGGGGTCATGACGGTCCACAACGTGGTTCCCCGTGACGGCGGAATCGTGACCATCCGCGCGGACGTCGGCGTGCCGAACAACCTGAACCTCAGGGTCGACCTCTTCTACTACAACGGCTCCTGAGCCCGTAACGGCAGATACTTCGAAAGGGCTGGTGGTATGGGGTCGAACAGCGGCGAGAACAATGTGCCAGACGATGTGATCGTGCTGGAGGCCGACCAGGCGGCGGGGATGCTGGAAGATCCCCAGTCAGGAGCCCGTAGTTACCTCATCGGGGCAGGTGGACTCTTCGAGCGGAAGCTGTTCGCCAGCGGCGTCAATGCCTTCAGCAAGGTATTCGCGTCCATGACGGAGTTCGCTCCCGAGGACCACAACAAGCCGTTCCTGGGAGGAGCGGTCATGACGGTCCACAACGTGGTCCCCCAGGACGGCGGGATCGTGACGATTCGCGCGGACGTCGGTGTGCCGAACACCTTGAACGTCAAGGTCAGCCTTTTCTTCTACAACGGCAGCTGAGCTCTGATTCTTCGGAGATGCCTGCCGCACGGAATTCTCCGTGATTCCACCCGGCGCGTGCGGCAGGGCATCTCTCGCGTGTGAGCCTCCTGTATCTACAGGGCGTCGGCCAACTCCTCGATGCGGTCGGCCAGGTGCTGGGCGGGGCGCAGGACGCGGCTGTGGCCGGACTCCTCGACGACATCGACCTTGAGGCTTCGTACCGCCGCGCGCAGGGCCTCGTGCCGGGCGGGGGAGCGGGCGGTGGCCGGGGCGAAGGGAGCGGGGGAGCCGGGGAGGACCGGGGCGTCGCCGGTGACCGCCTGCAGGGCCCAGTGGTCGGCGTCGCGCAGCTCGCCGCGGGCCCGGTGGTAGAGGTTCAGGCACTGGGCGGCGGTGGCGTTGCCCGCGCCCGCCGCGAACCCCCACCAGAACCGCGCCCCTTCGCGCTCGTCGACCAGGAAGAGCAGGCAGCCGAAGCGCAACGCCCCGTCGTCGTCGATGTGTTCGTGGACCAGCTGAGCGACGTGCTCGGCGGCGTCCCGGTGGCGCAGGAGATGGGCGGAGAGGGTGGAGAGCTGGCGGGCGGCCTGGTCGTGCAGGGTGGGGTAGTGGCCCACCGGGGCGGGCGAGGAGCCGAACATCATGGTCGAGGTCACCTCGCGGACGATCTCCTGTCTGAGGTCGGCGAGGTCCTCGTCGGTGAACGGGTCGGGGTACCCGGCACCGCCCAGGACGTCGTGGATGCTGCGCACGCTCTTACTCCTTCTCGTTCTCGTCGGCGGCGGCCGGCTCCAGGGACAGGCCGAGCTTGATGGCGATGCGTTCGCGGGCCAGGCGGCGGTGCGAGCGGACGGTGTCGGGCTTGATGCCCATGATGCTGGCGACCTTGGCCGAGGGGTAGCCGAGGACGTAGTGCATGACGATGACGTCGAACTGCCTCTCCGGCAGCTCCGCTATGGCGGTGTAGAGGCCGAGCGCGGACTCCATCACCGCGAACTGACGCTTCATCATCTCCAGCGTGGCGCGGGCCGCTTGCTCGAAGGCGGCGGTCTGCACCATCCGCGAGGACTGGCCGCTCATGCGCAGGTGGGTCTCCACCCGCTGCTTGAGCAGCTTCCACGCGTACGCCTCGGGGCTCTCCTCCTTGAGCACCACCAGCCAGTTGAGGGCGAGGTGGGAGTAGCAGCGGCGGACCACCGCCTTCGCGGCCTGCTTGCTGCCGAGCATGGTGTGGGCATAGCGCAAGTGGGCGCGGGCGTAGAGGTCGTAGAACGCCTCCTGGTCCGGCGTCATCTTGTACTCGATGCCCTCGATGCGGTGGAGCCTCTCCAGGAAATGGCGCTCGTCCCGGAGCCCGCCGGCGGGCGGGGCGTCCTCGCTCCGCCGGTCCGGCTCCTCGGGTCGCGGCACGGTGTTCATGGCGTTCACCCCTCCTCGCGGCGGGAGGCGGGCGGCAGGGCCGCCACGGTGGTGGGAGTGGAAGCTTCCTGCGCCTCCTGTGCCTCCTGCGTCTCCGTCAGGAGTTCGGTGGCGCCGATCCGTACCCCGGCGCGCAGCAGACGCCGCGTCAGGGCGCGTGCGTCGGGGGCGAAGACGCGCAGGGCGGTGAGGACCACCAGCGCGATGAGAAGATCGTGAACGGTCACGGTTCCTGTTCCTTGGGGTCACATGACGCGGTGCCTCTCCCCTTCCAGAGGCACCGGAGGACTCCGCGTCCTCAATCGCAGCTTTTCGAATCGGCGTGGGCAAACGCGTATCGAGCTTGCGACTTTTTTGACCGCTAGCGATCACTCGGTTACGCAAAGGTGTAGACCACTTCGCACTGCTACCGCATGATCACTTAGAGCTAGGTCTCTCACCTGGGGGAATGAGGGGGTGAGGGTGCTCGGGGGCGGACGAGTACCGGTGGAGCGCGGTCGACGGTGGGGGTGGTGGGTGACGCACGTCACAGCCGGGTGTGCGAGGTGCGGGGTGTCGACCGGTCGGACCCGGCTTACGGTGCGGGCATGTCGCCGTCGGGGATCGTTCCGGAAGAGTGTGGTGGGGAAGCGGAGTCGCCCCGAATGGCGCCCGCGCGGGCGGATCGGGCCATCAGGGCGCTGTCGTGGTGGTGGGCGTCCGCGCCCGTCCTCCTGCTGACCCCGGCGCTCGCGCACGCGGCCGGGCTGCCGGAGGTGCGACGCGAGGCCGGCGTGGTGTTCGGCCTGATGGCCCTGGTCACGGCCGTGCTCGCGCCGGTGGTGGGCTTGGCGGTCGCCAGCTTCGGAGGCCGGCGGGAGGCGCGCGGACGATTCCTGATCATGGCCGCGGTGTCCGGAGTGCCGATCCTCTTCTTCCTGTTCTTCGGCGTGCTGTACTCCGAGTGCCCGGACGGAAGCGGCTGTTGAGGCTCAGGCCGCCGGCGCCCTGAGGCGGGCGGCGGACCGAAATCGGTGGACCGGCAGCGTCTGGCGTGCCGACGATTTCTCCTTCTTGCTCAAGCGCTGAGCACTCCCCGACGGGGGCGGGCTCTACACCCAGCCCTCGTCGAGGTGGATCGTCCGGGTGTCCCCGACTGCCCGGTTCAGGGCCACCAGGGCCGCGACCTCCGCGATGACGGCCGGCGCTTCGGGCAGCCGGAGCGGGGCCGCGGGGGGGCCTGCCGGGTGTACCAGGCCATCTCGGCCGTGGACTCGGAGGCGTGGAGCGGCAGGGGATCGGGGCCGCACCACGCGGGGCGATGCTCCTCCGCCCAGTCCGCCGCCGCGTCGACCCGGTCGAGATGCGCCGACAGGCCGGCGGGGGCGGGCCCGTACCCGAACTGGACGAGGAATCCCGCCGCGTCGACGGCCCACCAGGTCCAGGTGCGGCCGGGCCGGGGGTGCCACAGGAGGGTCGACATGACCGGACCGTATCCCCGGCCGACCCTCGGGGGGAGGCCGGGTCCGGCCTTCTGGCCTTCATGCCGCCGCGATGTCGTGGCGGCATGACGTCATGCCTTGGCGCCGGTGAGTCCCAAGCCGTCCATGTAGTCCCGGACACGCGTGAGCAGCCCGTCGCGGACGTGGAGGACCAGGAGGCCCGGCACGGTGAACGTGGCGTCCTTGGCGGGCAGCGCCGCCACCACGACATGCTCGGCGACGAGCACCCCCGGCTCGGCGGTCTCGTGCACCGCCGTCCTCCTGACCTCCAGCACCTGGACGGGACTGGCGCCCCAGGCCGCCCGGTACCCGGCCCGTACGGCCTCGCGCCCCTCGTAGCGCGGGGGAAACCCGGGAGCGGTGAACGGGAACTCGTGCACCGCGTCCACGGCGTAGAGGTCGGCGAGATCGTCCGCGGACTTGTCGAGCATGGCCTGGTGGAAGCGGTCCAGCACCTCGTGGGGGGTACGGACGGCGGGCGTGTCAGTGGACACAGAACTCGTTGCCTTCCGGGTCGGACAGGATGCTCCAGGAGCCGCCCGGTTCCGTGACCTCGCGGACGAGGGTGGCGCCCAGGGACTCCAGGCGGGC
Source organism: Streptomyces laurentii (assembly GCF_040635425.1). NCBI lineage: Bacteria > Bacillati > Actinomycetota > Actinomycetes > Kitasatosporales > Streptomycetaceae > Streptomyces > Streptomyces laurentii. Next base: position 14,827 of record NZ_JBEYHT010000092.1, read on the forward strand.
CACCTCCGACTTCCGTGTGCCCGGGGCCGGGTGGAGGTCCATGTGGAGGCGGTTCTTGCCGGCCGGCTTCGGCTCCGGGACCCGCTGGAAGAGGATGCGGTGGCCCAGGCCCGTGTCCGATGCCGGGTCGAAGGGGTCGTCCGGGTGGCGGACGGCGGCGAGGTCGCGCCAGGCGGGGCGGCCGTCGACGGTGAGCGTGAGGGCGGGCGGGACGGCGCCCGCGTCGAGGAGCCGGGTGACGAGCGCGCTGTGGTCCTCGCGGTGGTAGTCGAGGGCGGCGGCCCAGAACGCGGCCTGGGCGTGCGGGTCCGTCGCGTCGACGACGAGCTTCCAGTGGATTGCGGTCATGCCCCTTCATACCCCGAACGGGTGGGGTGGGGCGGGCAATTGAGCTGCGGTGGAGTGCTGGAGTGCTGGAGTGGTGGAGTGGTGGAGTGGCGGGGTGGCGGGGTGGCGGGGTGGCGGGGTGGCGGGGGAGGGTGACGCGGGGCCGCGACCGGTCCCCTGCTCCGGTCGCGGCCCCGCAGGTGCGAAGGGTGTTCTTGGCCGCTGTCAGCAGCAGCCGTCCGCGGCGGCGGCCGGCTGCTTGGCCAGGGAGCCGGCGTCGGCCTTGACGACGTACACCTCCCACGGTTCGCGGCCGGGTCCGTGGACCCACACCTTGTCCTGGACGGCGTAGCAGCAGGTGGTGTCGTTCTCCTCCTCGGTGACGAGGCCCTCCCGGCCCAGCCGGGCGGTGGCGGCGCGGACGGCGTCGGTGGAGTCGACCTCGACGCCGAGATGGTCGAGGCGGGTGTCCTCGCCGTCGGCGCCCTCGATGAGGACGAGCTTGAGCGGCGGATCGGCGAGGGCGAAGTTGGCGTAGCCGTCGCGGAGTTTGGCCGGTCCGGTGCCGAAGAGCTTGGTGTAGAAGGCGACGGACGCGGAGAGGTCGGGGACACGGAGAGCGAGCTGGACGCGGGACATGACGTTCCTCCTCTTACGGATCGGCGGGGTGGATCAGCAGCAGCCGGAGGCACTCGGCGAGGTGGTGCCGAGCTGGATCAGCCGCGGGGCGGGTGTCACGGGGGAGGGCTCGGCAGCGGCGGGAGTGGCGCAACAGCCGGTGTCCGCAGGCGTGTTGTCGGCCTGCGGCTGGTCGAAGAGGCCCGCGCCGCCGCAGACCCCGGTCTCCGGCAGGACGAGTTCGACGCGCGCGGCGGCCTCGTGGTCGCCGGCGAGGGCGGCGGCGACGGAGCGGACCTGCTCGTACCCGGTGAGGGCGAGGAAGGTCGGGGCGCGGCCGTACGACTTCATGCCGACCAGGTAGACCCCGGGCTCCGGGTGCGCGAACTCCTTCGCGCCGTGCGGGTAGACGGTGCCGCAGGAGTGCTGGTTGGGGTCGATGAGCGGCGCGAGGCCGACCGGGGCCTGGAGGCGCTCGTCGAGACCGAGGCGGAGTTCGCCGAGGAAGGACAGGTCGGGGCGCAGGCCGGTGAGGACGACGATCTCGTCGACGGGGTCCAGGCGGCGTCCGTCCTCGGAGACGAGGACCAGGCGGCTGTTGCTGTCGTGCTCGATCGCCCGCGTACGGAAGCCGGTGACGGCGTCCGCGTGGCCCTCGTCGACGGCGGCCTTGGCGGCGAGGCCGAGCGCGCCGCGCGCCGGGAGCTGGTCGGCGGAGCCGCCGCCGAAGGTGGAGCCGGACAGGCCGCGCCGCAGGATCCAGGTGGTGTGGGTGCCCGTACCGTCGTCCGCCTTCGCGAGGGAGGCGAGGGCGGCGAGCGCCGTGAACGCGGAGGCGCCGGAGCCGATGACGGCGGTACGGCGGCCCGCGTACCGGGCCCGGGTGGCGGGGTCGTCGAGGTCGGGGACGCGGTACGAGACGCGGTCGGCCGCGGCGCGTTCGCCGAGCGCGGGCAGGCCGTCGGCGCCTGCCGGGCTCGGGGTGGACCAGGTGCCGGAGGCGTCCACGACGGCGCGGGCGAGGATCCGCTCCTCGCGCCCGTCGGCGTACGCGACGTGGACGGTGAAGGGCTGTTCCGCGCGCTCGGCGTCCACGACCCGGTCCCGGCCGGTACGGGAGACGCCGGTGACCCGGGCGCCGTACCGGACACGGTTGCCGAGGGCGTCGGCGAGCGGCTGGAGGTAGTGCTCGGCCCACTCGCCGCCCGTCGGGTACGTCGTGAGGTCGGGCTTCACCCAGCCCGTGGGGGCCAGCAGCTTCTCGGCCGCCGGGGCGGTGATCTCGCTCCAGGTGGAGAAGAGCCGGACGTGCGCCCACTCCCGTACCGCCGCGCCCGCCCGCTCGCCGGCCTCCAGGACGAGCGGGTCCAGGTCCCGGCCGAGGAGATGGGCGGCGGCGGCCAGACCGACCGGCCCGGCGCCGACGATCACGACGGGCAGCCGGCCGGTGGGCGGGGCGGGGGTGGCGGGCATGACGACTCCTTCTTGCTTTGGCGTCTGTCGAAGTCCTGTAGGTCTCAGCGTGCACGTTGAATCGATAGACGTCAACATAGACGTTCATCGATGTAGCGCGTTTCGCGTGGCAACATGGACGTATGTCGAATGCCAAGGTGCTGCCGCTGGTCGAGCCCGAGCCTGAGGTCGCGGCCTCGGTCACGGTCGGGGTCGGCGTCGAGCCGTGCTGCCCGCCGCTGGACGAGCGCCCGCTGAGCGCCGAGGAGGCCGAGCGGGCCGCGAAGATGTTCAAGGCGCTCGGCGATCCGGTCCGCCTGCGGCTGTTCTCCGCCGTGGCCTCGCACGAGGGTGGCGAGGCGTGCGTGTGCGACATCTCCGATGTCGGCGTTTCCCAGCCGACCGTCTCCCATCACCTGAAGAAGCTGAAGGAAGCCGGCCTCCTCTCCTCCGAGCGGCGCGGCACCTGGGTCTACTACCGCGTCGAGCCCGCCGTCCTCGCCGCCATGGGGCAGCTGCTCGCCAGGGCCGCCGCCGTCTGAGCGCCACCGCCGTCTGACCGTCACCGCCGGGGCGAGCGGTTTGGCGGTACCTGATGGGTAACGCTGTTACCCATCAGGTACGGTGTTACCGTGAACACGCCTTACCAGGACGCTCAACGCGCCGGCCAGGCCGCCGTGCGCGCCGTGATCCTCGATCACGCCATCGATCTGCTGGTCGCCGAAGGCCCCGCCGCGCTGACGATGCGGCGGATCGCCGCCGGTATCGGCTCCTCGACCAAGGTCCTCTACACGATGTTCGGCGGCAAGGAAGGGCTGGTCGACGCGCTGTACCGGGAGGGGTTCGCCCGACTGCGCCGCGCACAGGAGCAAGTGCCTCCGGACGATGATTCGTTGGCCCGGCTCAGCGCTCTCGGCGTCGCCTACCGGGCACACGCCCTCGCCGAACCCGCCTACTACCGCGTGATGTTCGAGCAGGCGATCCCCGAATACCGGCCCAGCGTCGAGGCGTTGAAGGAGGCCGAGAGTGCCTTCGGTGCCTCCGTGGCGGCCGTACAGGCGTGCATCGACGCCGGGGTGTTCGCGCCGGGCGACGCGCACGAGATCTCGAAGCTGATCTGGGCGGCGGCCCACGGGGCGGTGAGCCTGGAGATCGCCGGCCACTTCCCGCCGGAGACCGCGGCCCGTCGCTTCGACACCTTGATGGCGGTGGTGGGACGCGCGTTCCTCGCCGACGGACACCCGAACACGGACCGAGACGACCAGCAGGGACAAGGACGGACGTCATGACGATCAGCCGTACGGTCAACCGCTACCTGTCGGGCGGTTTCGCGCCGGTCACCGAGGAGGTCACCGCGCTGGACCTGCCCGTCACCGGCCGCATCCCGGCGCACCTCGACGGCCGTTATCTGCGTACCGGCCCCAACGCCTTCGGCGTCGAGGACCCCGCCGCCCACCTCTGGACGCTCGGCGACGGCATGGTCCACGGCGTCCGCATCCGCGACGGCCGCGCCGAGTGGTACCGCAACCGCTGGGTCCGCTCCTCCTCCGTCGCCGACCGGCTGGGCGAACCGCGCCGCGGCACCCCCGTCGACCCGCGCATGGACATGGCGCCGAACGTACAGGTCGCGGGGCTCGACGGCCGTACCTTCGCGCTCCTCGAAGGCGGCATACGACCGTACGAACTCGGCTACGAGCTCGACACCGTGGGCCCCTGCGACCTCGGCGCGACCCCCGAGGGGTACAGCGCCAACGCCCACTCGATCTCCGACCCGCATACCCGCGAACTGCACTCGCTCGCCTTCCTCTACGGCTCCGAGCACGTCCAGCACATCGTCATGGACGCCACCGGCGCGGTGACGCGGACCACGCTGATCCACACGCCCGGCAGCCCCTACATGCACGACTTCGCGCTGACCGAACGCCATGTGGTCCTCTTCGACGGCCCGGTGGTGTTCAGTGCCGCCGAGCGGGCGACCGGCATCCCCTTCGTCTGGGACGGGTCGCATCAGGCGCGGGTGGGCGTGATGCCGCGCGCGGGCGGCGCGGTGCGCTGGTTCGAGGTCGCCGCCGGTCTCGTGGGCCACACGCTCAACGCGTACGACGACGGCACGGACGTGGTGATCGACGTCGTCCGGCACCCCGCGGGCTTCGACATCAAGGATGTCGGCCTCAGCCGGCCCACCCTGGACCGCTGGCGGATCGACCTCGCCGCCGGGAAGGTGCGCGAGGACCGGCTGGACGACCGGGTCCAGGACTTCCCCCGGGTCGGTTCGCGGTACGTCGGCCGGCCCTACCGGTACGGGTACGCGGCCGCCGCCGAGCTGTACGCGCCGCCCACGGCCCCCGGCGACCCGCGGCCGCACGAGGGCTTCAGTAGCGCGCTGCTCAAGCACGACCTCGTACGCGGGACGACGGAGGCGCACGAGTTCGGGCGGTTCGGGGCCGTCGGCGAGGGCGTGTTCGTACCCGCCGAGTCGCCCGCCGCCGAGGACGACGGATACGTGATGGCGTACGCGCACGACGCCGAGCGCGGCGCGGCGGACCTGGTGATCCTGTCCGCCCAGGACTTCACGGGCGAGCCCGTCGCCCGTATCCATCTGCCCGTACGGATTCCGCTCGGCCTGCACGGCAACTGGGTCCCGGGCGGGCCGCGTGGCGACCGCCCGTAGGAAACGGGGCGGTGGCGGTGGCCGCGACCGGGGCCGCGACCGTGACCAGGGCCCCGGCCCTGGTCACCGACCCGGCGCGGCGGCGGGCGAGGCGAACTTCCGGCGCCAGGCCAGGGCCACGTAGACCAGACCGATCAGGACCGGCACCTCGATCAGCGGGCCGACGACGCCGGACAGGGCCTGCCCGCTGGTCACGCCGAAGGTGGCGATGGCGACGGCGATGGCCAGCTCGAAGTTGTTGCCGGCGGCGGTGAAGGCGAGGGTCGCGGTGCGGTCGTAGGCGAGACCGAGGCCCTTGCCGAGCAGGAACGTGCCGAAGAACATGACCGCGAAGTAGACGAGGAGCGGCAGCGCGATCCGGGCCACGTCGAGCGGCTGCGAGGTGATCGTCTTTCCCTGGAGGGCGAAGAGGATGACGATCGTGAAGAGCAGCCCGTACAGCGCCCAGGGGCCGATCTTCGGCAGGAGCCGGCTCTCGTAGGCGTCCCGGCCCATCTTCTTCTCGCCGAGGCGCCGGGTGAGGAAGCCGGCGAGGAGCGGGACGCCGAGGAAGATGACGACGTTGAGCGCGATCTTCCACATGGAGATGTCGAGGGACTCGCCCTCGCCGAGGCCGAGCCAGCCCGGGAGGATGTCGAGGTAGAACCAGCCGAGCAGGCCGAACGCGAGCACCTGGAAGACGCTGTTGAGCGCGACGAGGACGGCGGCGGCCTCGCGGTCGCCGCAGGCCAGGTCGTTCCAGATGATCACCATGGCGATGCAGCGGGCGAGGCCGACGATGATCAGGCCGGTGCGGTACTCGGGCAGGTCCGGCAGGAAGATCCACGCCAGCGCGAACATGGCCGCCGGGCCGATGATCCAGTTGATGACGAGTGAGGACACCATCAGCCGGCGGTCGCCGGTGACGGCGTCGAGGCGGTCGTAGCGGACCTTCGCCAGGACCGGATACATCATGATCAGCAGGCCGACGGCGATCGGCAGTGAGATCCCGCCGATCTCGACCTTGGCGAGCGCGTCGTTCAGGCCGGGGACCAGCCGCCCGAGGCCGAGGCCGAGGGCCATGGCGAGCAGGATCCAGACGGCGAGGAAGCGGTCGAGCGTCGACAGCTTCGCCACCACCGAGGACTCCTCGGTGGTGGCCGGGGGAGCGGCGGGATTCAACAGGACCTCTTGGATTCGGTGTGGGTACGGGCGGTGGCGGCCAGCGAGGTGAACTGGCCGGCCAGGGTGTCGAGGACCTCCGGCTTCAGCCGGTAGTACGTGAACCGGCCGCACGGCTCGGTGTCCACGAGCCCCGCCTCGCGCAGCACGCGCAGGTGGTTGGAGAGGTTGGTCTGCCGGGCGCCCGTCTCCTCCACGAGATGCGTGGTGCACAGCGTCTCGCGGGCGAGGAGGGTCACGATCCGGAGCCGGAGGGGGTCGGCCAGGACCCGCAACAGATCAGCATCGACTGATGTCATCATGGACTGATATTTTCACATCGCCCGGTGCGGGATCCACCCCGGCCGAAACCTTCCGCCGTCGTCAAGGGATGCCGTCCGTGACCGCTCCGCTCGCCTCCGTCCTCTTCGTCTGCGTCCACAACGCCGGCCGCTCCCAGATGGCCGCCGGGTTCCTCCGGCACCTGGCCGGCGACCGGGTCGAGGTCCGCTCCGCCGGATCCCTCCCCGGTGACCGGGTCAATCCGGCCGCCGTCGAGGCCATGGCCGAAATCGGCATCGACATCTCCGTCGCCACGCCGAAGGTGCTCACCGCCGAGGCCGTCCAGGTGTCGGACTACGTGATCACCATGGGCTGCGGCGACGTCTGCCCGGTCTTCCCCGGCACGCACTACCTCGACTGGACGCTCGACGACCCGGCCGGGCGGGGCGTGGACGCGGTCCGCCCGATCCGCGACGCGATCAGGGCCCGAGTCGAAGCCCTGATCGCGGAGATCGACACCCGTCGTTCTTGAGGGAGTTCTCGTCCAGGAGCCGCACCTGGAGTCCGGCGGGTGCGCCGCAATCGGACGCGACGCTTCCGCTGACCCGCGAGGACGGCGACGGCGGTGAGTCCGGCGCGGGTGCGACCAAGCTCACGGCCGGACGGCCCCGTGCCGCCCCTAATGTGGAGGGATGAACGATTCGCCCGACTGCCCTCTGGTCGGGGTCGTCGCCACCTACATGCCCCGGCTCTCGGAGTTCTCCTTCGAGCCGGGCCTCGTGGCCGCCGTCGACCAGCACGCGGCGGCCGTGTGCGACGCCCTCGTCCCGGCCCCGCGCGGCCCGCTGGACGACCGGATCCCGGCCGCTCGTGCCGTCGCCGCTGTGGCCGCCGAGGCCGCCGAGGCCGGGTCCGAGACCCCGCCCGCCGGCCGGACCGTACGGCGCGAGGAACTCTCCGACTACGTGCTCGGCTTCACCGACTACCTCGCCGAGGTCGACTGGGTGGAGCCGGTCGGGCACGACTTCGCCACGCTGCGGCTGACCGCCGTGTGCTGGCTGATCCGCGAGTACGACCTGCTGGTCTGACGGCCACGCGCGCGTACGACGACGCCGGTCCCGCCGGAGGAGCAGTGGCTCCTCTGGGCCGTCTCGCGCTCTTCTACCGGCAGGTCATCGCCGAACTCCGCAAGGTCGTCTGGCCTACGCGCGGCCAGCTGACGACGTACACCAC
>NZ_JBEYHT010000093.1:0-22496 GCF_040635425.1 Streptomyces laurentii
CCCGCGAGGTTGAGCGGCAGCGACGGGTCGTGGAGCGGGACGGCCCGGATCCGTCCCTGATGCTGGAGCAGCGGGGCGTGGCATCTCTCAAGGCGCCCGAACGATCGTTTCAGATACCGCAGTTGGGAGCCGACCAGAACCGACTGGGCCGGTGGTCGACGTGCGCGTGATCGTCGTGGCCGGGGTAGCCCGGGCCGAGGATGCCGTTGAAGCCGTGGTTGCGCGCCTGCTTGTCCAGGGTGCACAGCGCGTGCGGGCCGGCGCCGAGGTCCGCGGCGTCACCGTACAGGTGCCGGCTCGCCGAGGCTCCGCCGACGGCGCTGTTGCACGCCTGGCTGCGGAAGCCGCTGGTGACCCGGATCGACTGGTCGCCGAGGGCGTGCCGGAGCGCCTCCAGCTTCCACATGGTGCGCAGGGCGTTGGACTTGGCCGTGGTCGCGCTGACGGCGCCGCCCGCCCAGGTCGAGTTGCACTGGTTCAGCTCGGCGTACGAGAAGTGGATCGGGGTGCAGTCGTCGTCCTGGAGCGCGTAGATCTTGCTGAAGGTGGCGGGACCCGCGACACCGTCGGCGGCCAGGCCGTAGGCCGACTGGAAGCGCTTCACCGCGGCGGCGGTGGCGGGTCCGTAGGAACCGTCGACGGCCAGCACGGAACCGTAGCCGGGGTATCCGGCCACGCGGATCTGCAGGGCCGTCACATCGGCACCGGACGCCCCCTGCGAGAGGGTGCGCGACCAGGTGTAGCAGCCGTCCGCCTGCGCGGGGCCCGCGGTCGCCACCACACCCACGACCACGGACGACAGCAACATCACGAACGACAGGAGCAGGCGTACGGGGCGGGACTGAGCGGTGGATCTGTGCATCGGACCTCCATCGCCGAACAGGCCTGAGACGACCCGCCAGCCGGGCCGCCCCCCGAGGTTGGCGGCCGGGTCGACGCGCGTCAACCCCGTGGTACGACCGCCCTTTTACCGACTCCTTACCTCCCCGACTCGTTCACCTCGGGGTGACTGCCGCAATGGCTGGGGCAGATGGTGAGAACCCGGACGCCCGCATCACTCGCCCGAGTGAGCCCGGGGAAGTACGCCCATGGTCCGCCGGAGGAACATGCGCCGAGTTCACCTACCGAACCACGGCCCCGTACACGTACACGTACACGTACACGAGCATGCGGTCACACCCCGCGTGGACATGGCTCCCTGCCACACGACACACCTGACTCGGGGAGGCGGACTCCCCTCGCTACGCGCGCCTCGGGCGCACCGTCATCCGGATGCCGTCCCGCGCCCACAGCACGAACCGTTCCACCGGTGTCACCTCGTGTCCCGGCACCGGCCGGAAGCGCAGGCGTTTGAGGAGGACGGCCAGGATGAGCTGGGCCTCGACCGTGGCCAGGGCGGCGCCCTCGCAGCTGCGCGGTCCGATGCCGAAGGGGATGTACGCGAGCCTCGGGCGCCGCGCCACCTCCCGCGGGGTGAACCGTTCGGGGTCGAAGCGCTCCGGGTCGGGCCAGTAGGCGGGGTTCAGGTGCACCGCCCAGAAGGGATAGAACACCGTCGTTCCCGCGGGGATCTCGTACGGGCCCAAGGCCAGGTCCTCGTCCGTCTCGCGCGCTCCGTACGGACCGGGCGGGAACAGCCGCATCGACTCCTTGAGCACCCGGTCGAGATACGGGAGCCGCCGCAGGTCGCCGTAGTCGGGCGCGGCGCGGTCGCCGAGCACCCGGTCCAGTTCGGCGACGACACGGTCGGCGACGTCGGAATGGCGGCCCAGCAGACGCAGCGTCCACGAGACGGCGACGCCGGTGGTGTGGTGCGCCGCGAGCAGCGTCATCATCACGGTGTCCCGGATCCGCGCCGGGCTCTCCCCGGCCTCGACGAGCGCGCCGATCAGGTCGCTGCGGCCGGTACGCCCGTCCGAGCGGTGCGCCGCCACCACGCGGTCGACCCTCCCCCGTAGATACGCGAGGGCCGCCTCGGCGCGCTCCGCCGCGTGCGGGTCGGTCCGCGGCACCTGATAGAGGCGCCCCAGGTGCTCGGTGAGCACCTCCTCGAACGCCACGACGACACGGTCCGCGCCCCCTTCCTCCTCGCCGCCCGCCTCGCCGTCGCCGCCACCGCCGCCGAGGGCGAACCCGCCGATCATGCGCAGCGACAGCGCGGTCAACTCCTTCTGCAGTTCGACCTCTTCATCCTCCACTGTCTCGGCCCACCGGTCCGCGAGTTCCCGCGCCGACTCTGTGAAGCCCGCGAAGTGCCGCTCGTGGGACGGGCGTCCGGCGAACACCGAGAGCAGCAGCCTGCGCCAGGGGGTGTGTTCACCGGTGGGAAGCACCTGTAGGTTGCCCGCCTCGCACAGCGGGTCCAGGAACGCGAACAGCGCCTCGGGCCGCTTGTCGAGGTGCGCCGTGGCCTCCAGGAGTACGGGGTCGGCGACCGACACGGCCGCGTCGGCGCCCGGCAGCTGGAAGCGGACGACGGGACCGTACTCCTCGTGCAGGAGCAACTGGTACCGGTGCAGCCCGCCCACGGCCGCGATCGCGCTCAGCCCGCCGTCCTCCTGGCGCTCGGGACCGGGGATGCGCATGACGGTGCCTCCTCTTCCGGAGCCGGCCCACGGGTCGGATCGCGGAGTGTCCCGGCTCGCCCGCACCACCCGTGCTTCCCTCCGCTCCCGTGTCCTACCCGCCGCGCGGCCGAACGTCATCGTGACGCGCACCGGCATCACCCGCCGTGCGGTCGGACGGCCCGCCTCGTACCTCGTTCGAGGGAATCTCGCACACCGGCGCGTGCGGGCCGTTCGCGTATACGGCCGCCGATCGCCGCCGGCCTCCCCAGGCGTCGATGTCCTGCTCCCGCTCAGGGGGATCCCCGTGATCAGGCCGGACACGCGAGGCGTCCCGGCCGGCATGCCGACGGCCCCGCCGCTCGGTGCCGGCACACCGCCCGCCACGAGAACGCGCCACCGCCGCATTCATGGACACATCGATTCAGCCAGACGAGCCCGGCGCCGCGGAGACACTCCCTGCATAGTCGGGAACGGCGCCGGAACACCTCTCATCGACGACACCCACCCGGATCACCGATCGATCCGAAGCACGCGACCAAGGGAGTACGGAGTGAATCAGCGTCACACCTCAGCGAGCCCGGGGGTTTCCGTGGACCCGGAGCGCACGGAAGGCCGGCTCTACGACGTGATCGTCGTCGGCGGCGGCTCCGCCGGCTGCGTCCTCGCCGCCCGGCTCACCGAGGACCCGGGCGTCCGCGTCCTGCTCCTGGAGGCGGGGGCCGGCACGGCCGATCTCCCGGAGGCCGTATCCGATCCCCCCGCCTGGCTCACCCTGGGCGAGACACACGCGAACTGGGGCGACACGACCGTCCCGCAGGACGACGGATCCTCTCGCCCGGGCTCCGGCCCCCGCGTCATCCTGCCGCGCGGCAGGGGGCTGGGCGGCTCGTCCTCCATCAACGCGATGGTCTTCGCCCGCGGCCACCGGACCAGCTACGACACCTGGGGCGAACACGGCGCCAAGGGCTGGACCTTCGACGATCTGCTGCCCTACTTCCAGCGCACCGAGACGGCCGTCAGCGGCGCTCCCGGCCGCGGTACCTCGGGCCCGCTCACCGTCGCCCCGATGGCCGAGCCCAACGAGATCCTGCTCGCCCTGCTCGACGGCGCCGTCGAGACCGGACAGCGCCGCGCCCACGACATCAGCGGCGGTCTGGAGGAGGGCTTCGCCCCCGTCGACCTCAACATCGTCGACGGCCACCGTCAGAGCGCCGCCGACGCCTACCTCGCCCCGGCGCTGGGCCGGCGCGGCCTCGACGTCGTCACGGGAGCCACCGCGCACCGGCTGCTCTTCGAGGGCCGGCGCTGCGTCGGAGTCGAATACGGCGTCCGTGAAAGGGTGTTCCGGGTACGGGCCGCACGCGAGGTCGTCCTGTCGGCCGGCTCCATCGGGTCCGCCCAGCTCCTGCTCCGCTCGGGCATCGGCCCCGGGCAGGAACTGGGCGAGGCGGGGGTGGAGGTGTTCCACGAACTCCCGGGCGTGGGCCGCAATCTGCACGACCATCCCCTCCTCACCGTCGTCCACAGCGCCCGCCGCACGGTGCCCCCGGGCCGCGGCAACCACGGCGAGATCATCGGCTTGCTGCGCAGCAAGCCCGAACTCGACGGCCCGGACCTCCAGTTCATCCTCATCGACTTCCCTTTCCCGCCCCCGGAGATCCCGGTGGAGAACGGCTTCGCCATCGGAATCTCGCCCATCCGGCCGTTCAGCCGCGGCACGCTGCGGATCAGCTCGGCCGATCCGTACGCGCGGCCGGTGCTCGACCCGGGCTACTTCACCGACGAGCGGGACATCCAGGCCACGCTGTCCGGCATCCGCACGGCGCGGGAGATCGCCCGCTCCTCGGCGCTCGCGCCCTGGGGCCCCGAGGAAGTCGTCCCCGGGCCGGACGTCACGGACGCCGCCTCCCTGACCGCCTACGCGCGCACGGCGTACACGTCCTACTGCCACCCCATCGGCACCTGCGCGCTGGGCGAGGACGAGGCCTCCGTCGTGGACTCCGCGCTGCGGGTCCGCGGGCTCGAAGGGCTGCGCGTCGCGGACGGTTCCGTCATCCCCTCGATCCCGTCCAACAACACCAACGCGACCGTCTACGCCATCGCCGAACGCGCCGCCGCGCTGATCCGCGGCGAGGCCTGAGCGCCCCCGGGACCGCGCCAGGGCCACCCGTACCGCCGTCGTCACCTGTCCGAGGGGCGACGGCGGTCGCCGTGCGGACCGAAGCGCCGAACGGGGACGGGGCACACCTCCGCGGCATGTCACCCCTCCGCCGCCTCAGCAGACGCATACGTGTGCCCCGCGTCCGATGGACGTCGGCACTCGGAACGGCCTGCTACCCTGTGCGGGACATCGACCTTTTCATCGAGGAGTCGCAGACATGGTGGGTGACGACGACATCTCCGGGTGAGATCCGGACCTGACGGCCACCGGCCGGTGCTGAAGAGCGCCGCCGCCGAAGTGGTCGGCTTCGTCGTACCACCTTTCCCCGTCTGCCTTGGGCAGAGGACTCTCTTCTGCCCTCAGTACCTCCGAGGTCTCACCATGTCCGACGCCGCCGTCGTCTGCTCGAACCTTTCGTTCTCCTGGCCCGACGACACCCCCGTCTTCCACGACCTGACCTTCAGCATGCCCTCCGGCCGTACGGGTTTGGTCGCCCCCAACGGCTCCGGCAAGTCCACCCTGCTCAAGCTGATCGCCGGTGAACTCCGGCCCGCCACCGGCACGGTGACCGTCGACGGCACGCTCGGCTACCTTCCGCAGAGCCTGCCCCTGACCGGGAATCTCACGGTCGGCGAGGTGCTCGGCATCGCCGACGTGATCCGCGCCCTGGACGCCGTCGAGTCCGGCGATGTCGACGAGAAGCACTTCACCACCATCGGTGACGACTGGGACATCGAGGAGCGCACCCGCGCCCAGCTCGACCGTCTGGGCCTGGCCGGTCTCGCCCTGGACCGCAGCCTGAGCACGCTCAGCGGCGGCCAGGTCGTGTCCCTCGGCCTCGCCGCCCAGCTGCTCAAGCGCCCCGATGTCCTGCTGCTCGACGAACCGACCAACAACCTCGACCTGGAGGCCCGGCACAAGCTGTACGACGTCCTGTCGGACTTCAACGGCTGCCTGCTCCTGGTCAGTCACGACCGCGCGCTGCTCGACCGGATGGAGCGCATCGCCGAGCTCGGCAGCGACGAACTGCGGCTGTACGGAGGCAACTTCACCGCGTACGAGGAGGCCGTCCGCGCCGAGCAGGAGGTCGCCGAGAAGAACGTGCGCAATGCCGAGCAGGAGCTGAAGCGCGAGAAGCGGGAGATGCAGCAGGCCCGCGAGCGCGCGGAGCGCCGCGCGAGCAACGCCGCCAAGAACCTCAAGAACGCCGGTCTGCCCCGTATCTTCGCGGGCAACATGAAGCGGGGCGCGCAGGAGTCCGCGGGCCGGTCCGGGCAGATGCACGCCTCCCGGGTCAGCGAGGCCAAAGCCCGCCTGGACGAGGCCGGGCGCGCGCTGCGCGACGAGCAGCGCCTCACCCTGGAGCTGCCCGACACCAAGGTGCCCGCCGGCCGCACCCTGTTCCTCGGCGAGGGGATGCAGGTACGTCTCGGCGACGAGGACGTGTTCGCCGCGGGCGGTCTCGATCTGACCGTCCGCGGCCCGGAGCGCATCGCGCTCACCGGCCCCAACGGCGCCGGAAAGACCACCCTGATGCGGCTGATCACCGGCGAACTCGCCCCGAGCGACGGGGAGATCAAGCGCAGCGAGGGCCGGATCGCCTATCTGTCCCAGCGGTTGGACCTGCTGGACCTGGACCGTACGGTGGCGGAGAACTTCGCCGCGTTCGCCCCGGAGCGGCCGGAGGCCGAGCGGATGAACCTGCTCGCCCGCTTCCTCTTCCGCGGTGCCCGCGCCCATCTGCCGGTCGGGGTGCTCTCCGGCGGCGAGCGGCTGCGCGCCACCCTGGCCTGTGTGCTGTGCGCCGAACCGGCCCCGCAGCTCCTGCTGCTCGACGAGCCGACCAACAACCTCGACCTGGTCAGCGCCGGCCAGCTGGAGAGCGCGCTCGATTCCTACCAGGGTGCCTTCATGGTGGTCAGCCACGACGAGCGGTTCCTCGCCGAGATCGGGGTCGACCGCTGGCTGCGGCTGGCCGACGGGAAGCTGACGGAGACCGGGGCGCCCGCGGTGTGACCCGTCGGTGTGCCCTGGCCCGCGCCCGAGGCTGTACGCCCGGCGGGCCGTCCACCGACCCCTCGAAGGGACACCTGTGCCCCAGCCCGCTCTGCTCGCCCGTGACCTCGTCCGTGTCCTCGGCGGCCGCCGGGTCCTCGACGGCGTCAGCCTGACCTTCTCCCCCGGCCGTCGCGTCGGCCTGATCGGGGAGAACGGCGTCGGCAAGTCCACCCTGCTGCGGGTGCTCGCCGGCGTGGACGAACCCGACGCCGGGGACGTCGTCCGTCCCGTGGATCTCGGCTTTCTCCACCAGGAGATGCCGTTCGACGGCGAGACGACCCTCGCCGTCGTGCTGGACGAGGCACTCCGCGAGGCCCGTGCGGACCTCGCGGAGCTCGACCGGCTCGGCGCGGAACTCGCCCGGACAACGGCGGACGACCCCGGTCACCCCGCGCTCCTCGACGCCTACGGCAGCCGCCTGGAGCAGGCCCAGGACCGGGAGTCCTGGGACGCCGACCGCCGCGCCACCCTGGTGCTCGACGGCCTGGGCCTCGGCGCGGTCGGCCACGACCGCACGCTCGCGTCGCTCTCCGGAGGGCAGCGCGGCCGCCTCGCGCTGGCCGCGCTGGTCGTACGGCGTCCGTCGGCGCTGCTCCTCGACGAGCCGACGAACCACCTCGACGACACCGCCGCCGCCTTCCTGGAGGAGCAGGTCCGCGGCATGCCCGGGACGGTGGTGATCGCCAGTCACGACCGGGCGTTCCTCGACGCCGTGTGTACCGATCTGGTCGACCTCGACCCGGCGGTGGACGGCCCGGTGCGCTACGGCGGCGGCTACACCGCGTATCTGTCCGCGCAGCGCGCCGAACGGGAACGCTGGGATCGGCGGTACGCGGACGAACAGCGGGAGTTGGCGGAGCTGCGGCGGTCGGCCGGGGTGACCGCGCACCGGCTGGCCCCGGACCGGGGCCGTACCGACAACGAGAAGATGGGCTACGGCCACCGCGCGGGCCGGGTCCAGAACCAGATCTCCCGCCGGGCGCGCGACGCCACCCGGCGGCTGGAGGAGCTGGAGCGCGCCCAGGTCGCCCAGCCGCCGCGCCCGCTCCGGTTCGCGGCCGGGGACCTGACGGCCGCGTCGGAGGAGGGATCCCGTCCGCCGACGGCCGAACCGGCGGAAGATCCCCGCCCGTTGGTGGCCTTGTCCGGCGTACGGGTGCCGGGCCGGCTCACGCTGGACCACCTGGAGGTGGCGGCGTCCGACCGGCTGCTGGTCACGGGCGGCAACGGGGCGGGCAAGTCGACCCTGCTCGCCGTCCTCGCGGGCCACCTGGCCGCCGAAGGCGAGGTGCTGCGGCGAGACGGGCTGCCCGTGGGGATGCTCACCCAGGACACCGTGTTCGCACGACCCGGGCGTACGGTCCGCGCCACGTACGAGCTGTCGCTGGGCGGGGCGCGGGCGGAGCGGGTGCCGCTGGAGACGCTCGGTCTGCTGCACGAGGCGGACCTGGACAAGCCGGTCGGCCGGCTGTCCGTGGGGCAGCGCCGCCGTCTGGCGCTGGCACTCCTGGTGGCCCGTCCACCCCGGTTGCTGCTCCTTGACGAGCCGACGAACCATCTCTCGCCGCGTCTGTGCGACGAGTTGGAGGACGCGCTCGGCACCGGCCCGGGCGCGATCGTCGTCGCCAGCCACGACCGCTGGCTGCGGCGCGGCTGGCAGGGCCGCGAGCTCCGGTTGGAGCCGGGGAGCCGGCGGCGGGAGGACGCGGCGGTCCGCTCCCCCGCGTGATCCGGATGCGCCGACGGGTGTTCCCGCGCCGGAGGGGTCCGGCGCGGGCACACAGGGCCTCGCCAAGGCGGGGAGGCCGGCGGGCGGGCCGCACGGTCACACGGTGATGGTCTTGTACTCGGTGTACGCGCCGAGGCCGGCGGCGCCGTACTCGCGGCCGATGCCGCTGGCCTTGAAGCCGCCGAACGGTCCGTCGAACGCGACGGGGGCGCCGTTGACGGTAACGGTGCCGGTCCGGAGGCGGCGGGCGACCGCCAAGGCGTGCTCCTCGTCGCGGGACCAGACTCCGCCGGACAGGCCGTACTCGGAATCGTTCGCGATACGGACGGCGTCGTCCTCGTCGTCGTAGGCGAGCACGACCAGGACCGGGCCGAAGATCTCCTCCCGCGCGATCCGCATGGAGTTGTCGACGTCCGCGAAGACGGTCGGCGTGACGTAGTTGCCCTCTCCAGGCCCTCGGGAATCCGCGGACCCCCGGTGACGAGGCGGGCGCCCGGAGCGCGGATGCTCGCCGCCGACCCCGGCGCGAGCATCGCGAGCATCGCCGCCGAGGCGGGCGTGGACCGGAGCACCGTGTACCGGCGCTTCGCCTCCCGCGAGGAACTCCTCGCGGCCATCTACACGTCCCGCCTCACGGCCATCGAGCGGGCCATCGAAGAGGCGCGGCTGCGCGAGGCACCCGTCACCGTCGCCCTGCACCGCTACGTCGAGAACATCATCGCCGTCAACCGCACCTGGCCGGTCGACCTCGCCCGCATGCTCGCCGACGACACCGTCCACGCACGTCGCGACGCCTGCGTCGCAGAGGTCGACACCTTCCTCCAGCGCGCCACCGACGAGGGCCTGCTCCGCCCGGGACTCCCCGCCGGATGGGCCGGCGTGCTTCTTCCCCGGCTCATCCACCTTGCATCCCGCCAGATGCCCGACCTGAGCCCCGCTCGGGCGGCGGATCTCGTCGTCGACACTCTCCTGAACGGTCTCGGGCGTCCTGAGGCGACACACGGTCCAGGAGGGGCACCTTCGCTGCTCGGACCCGGACGCGACCGAGCGGGGGAGGGGAGCGGCACACGACGACGGGCCGCGCACGGCTCCCGGCCGGTCAGCCCCTGAGCGCGTAAAAGTGCATCGGCGAGTTCGGCTGGAAGCCGATCCGCGGGTATACAGGCGCCCCGGCGGCGGTCGCGTGGAGGGTGGCGCGGGTCAGCCCGGTCGCGCGGGCCCCCTCGTACAGCGCCTTCCTGGTCACGGCCTCGCCGTAGCCGCGGCGCTCCCAGACCGGGTCCGTGGCGACGAGCACGACGAACAGACGGCCGGCGGCTTCCACCGTCGCGGCGCAGGTCACGGGGACGCCGTCGCGCAGGCCCAGATAGGCGTGCACCCCGCTCTTCCACAGCGCGGAGCCGCCGATGCCGTCCCGGCCGTCTTCCAGAGGGAAGCCGTACGCGCGGGAGTTGATGTCCGCGTACGCCTGGAGCTGTTGGTCGGTCGTCACGCGGACGAACGTCAGATCCGGGTGGGCGGGCTCGGGCAGGGGCAGCAGGTCTCCGGCCATGCCGGTGCCGGGGAAGGCGTGCACGAGGCCGGCCCGCGCGGCCGCGGTCTCCAGTCCCCCGCGCGCCTCGTCCGCGATCAGGTCCTCGAACACCCATAGGAATCCGGACCGTTCCTTCGCGCGCATGACGTCCGCCGCCTCACGCAGCCGCCGCTCCAGCAGCCCGGCGTCGGCGCCGACATCGGTCAGCGTCACGCAGTTCCAGAAGGCGAACCGGCAGTCGGCCCAGCGGACGGCGATGCCGGGGAGATCGCGGACATCCGCGTTCTCGTCCCGGTCGAGCACCATGGCCCGCCAGGCCACGGCCAGTTGTTCCATCGATTCGACAGATTCCGCGAGAACCGCCACGGGAATTCCTCACTTTGCCGAGAGAGAAGCACACGGGATCGACGACAGGACCCGCTGTCCACCGCTACCCGTCGCCCGCCTGGCCACACCGCCCGAATGGGCGAATTTCCCGCCTTTGAGGGAGAGGCGGGTGGCACCGTTCCCGATGCGCTCCGGGCCGCGTACGGCCTCTCAAGGGAGGCCGTACGCGAGCGACCACGGCCGGGTCCCGTCGCCGCGGATGCGGACGGGACGGGACCCGGCGTCATCGTTCCCGAGAAGGCGTCACGCCGGCGGCATCACCTGACGGCCCCGGTACATTCCGCAGTGCCGGCAGGCGGCGTGCGGCGGGGTCCGCCGGCCACAGGCGGCGTTGGCGCACGTCACCACGACGGGCACAGCGATTCTCCACTGGGCTCGACGGTGACGGGTTCGCGCGCGGGACTTCTTGTGCATCATGGCGATGATTCCGTTTCGATGGGACATCGCTCCGGCCACGAAGGCACGGCACAGCCCACAGCCCGACAACGGCATACGGGAGAACAACCACGTACTCAGGCCGACAGAAGACCTGTCGCGGCGGTGGTGAAGGCGATCGTCGGACAGCAGGCCGGAGCAAGGCCGGAGCTACTGAGCAGGGGGCGGAGAGCACACACGCCCGCCACGCCGACATCCTGGCGTTCGGTTCTTTCGGGACGCCTGGACCAGCACCGTGGGACGGTGGGCTCAGGCTAGGCTCTGTCGACTTCGATCAGCACGCCGGGGACGTTAGCAATCGGCTGAAACGGCCGCAACGCATTTGTGCGTTGCCCCTGCCGACAGACCCGCCGCTCTGTCGTTGTAGCCGGGACTGAGCGGGCCCGGGGACAATCGGACCCCTCCCCTGCCGGCGACCCGGACGACCTCGTCCCCCAGATCTCTTCCCATCAGCCCGGGAACACGGTCCCACAGAGCACGCGGGACGTCCTCGACCTCGTCCGGCAGCCGGCGTCGCCGCCGACCCGTTCAACCCCGAGGGCGAGCGGATGGACTACTCGGATGACGACATCGAGGAACTCCTCCCGTAGGCGGGTCAGCGCCAGACCGCGGCCTGCCTTCCCTGGTCCCAGGTGTAGGCCCATCCCAGGACCTGGCCGGCGTTGTTGATCTCGTTGGCGGCGCTGGAGTCGGCCATCGGGCCTGTCTGCAGGGCCGTCGGCGTTCCGTTCACGTCCCACACGGTGGCCGAGTTACCCGACTGTCCCACTGTCGTGCCGGAGTCGTTGAGCCCGTACACCTGAACCCACTGGGTGCCCGTCAGCGGGCGAAGCGGGATCATGGCGCCGTCCTTCCACAGCGTGTACTGCGAGTTGACGGCGCCCAGGGTGTCGTCGTGGTTGTTCACGTCGACGGCCGAGCTGCTGTCCACACCGCCCGGCAGCTGCTGGAAGGTTCCGGACGGCGGGGCGATGGCGGCCCAGGACTCGTAGCCGGGCGCGGCGGCCGAACCGACGGCGGTGCCCCGGTCGTTGACGTCGCGGATCTCGGACCACTGGCCGCCGAAGGTGCCCAGTTCGGTCACGTTGCCCTCGGTGTCCCAGCGCACGGCCTGCTTGGTGTAGCCGCTGCTGGCCCAGCCGTAGGCCACACCCTGCGCGTCGACGTACAGGGCCTCGCTGTAGCGGGCGAGGAACGGCAGCGGCAGCAGGGTGGCCGTGCCGTCGCGTCCCCAGCGGACGGCGCGGGCCGCCCGGTTGTCGGATGCCACGCCCACCACGACATGGTCCTCGTTGATGTCGTTGGCGGTGCTGTTCACGTACCCGGCCGGTTCTTCCAGGCGGGTCGGGGTGCCCGACGCGTCCCAGGTGACGGCGTGGTCCACTCTGTCTCCCACGTCCGCGGCCCCCGCGACGGTTCCGTCGGGGCCCAGCGCCCGAGTCCAGACGAGCGTGCCGGCGCTGGTCAGCGCCTTGAGCGGGGTGATGGACAGGTCCGCGTCCCAGCGGGTGGCCGTGTGGACCCCGCGTCCGTCGGACGTCGCCCCGACGATCTGTCCCGCGTCGTTGATCAGGTCCGCGGAGGACGACACGTGCCCCTCGGGGAACGGCAGCAACTGCATGACGCCCGACCTCGTCGCATCGGACGGGGCCTCCGCGGCCTCGGCGACGCCGAGCGAGGTGGCGGCCAGCGCGGCGGCCAGCGTCGCGGTCACCAGACTTCGTACCACGGCTCTTCCTTCCGTTGTCTTCCCATGAAGGGCTGGCCGCATCCGCGCGGTCGGCCGTCATTCACGATGATCGTCCCGGTAAGTCCCCTCCCGCGCCCAGCCTTTCGGTGTCTGTCCGCCACATCCGCCGGCCGGCCGGCTCGCTGCGGGGAGTGCCGTGCGACCCCGAAGGGCAATCGGGCCTCAGTGCCCGTCAGCCCTTCGTTCTTCAGGCTTCAGGCTTCAGGCTCAACCGATGCGGAAGCTCTGACTTAAGCCGCTGGTGCGGCTGTTCCGGACGATGAACGCCTCGTCCGCCGCGCTCTGGTCCCGGATGTCCAGGCGCTTGTCGGCGTACGTCCTATGTGGACGTTGCCCAGCACCAGGGACTGCCTGCGGCCCGCGCAGTGACGGCGCTCGGGCCCATCTCGAGGCCGATGGCCACCGCACCGGCGGCCACGCGGACGGAACGGCCGGGACCGCGGATCTTCATGGAGTGCTCCTCGATGACCGAGGTACGCGGGGCCACAGGAACAGCACCACCACACACACGCGAATGACGACCCTGCACCACCACTTGGTCACCCGAAGTGATAGCAGTCCCCGCGCTCGCCCCGCCCGGGACGAACACGCGATTCACCCTGCCGTGTCACCTGTCCCGTTACCGGCGGATTCACGAAAAGGGGCCTCCGCCGCCGGGAGTTCATCGCGGTCGCACCGTCCCCGACCACCAAGGCGATCGGCACCACCTCAGCTCACCCAGTACTGGGTGAGCGGGTCCTGCTGGTGGCGATGTACTGCCGCACCAGCCTCAGCATGCGCCGGCTCGCCCTACCCTGCGGGATCTCCCCGGCGGCCGTCGGAAGGACCATCAGCCGATACGGCCTCTGGCCCTGGCGCCCGGCAAGCGCAAGCCCGGCCGGCTCAGCCCATGGGTGTCCTCCCGCAGGATGAGGGCGACTGGGACAGCCTCCGCCTCAAGGCGCTCGAGATCGTGCGGCTGACTGATGTTGTCAGGTCAAGCGAGCAGCAAAGTGATCGGTGCAGGTGGTCGCTCGTTGAGGCGTAGGTCCGCACCGCGAAACATCACCTGTGCGGAGACGTTGTTCGAACAACAAGGGGGAGAGTCGCGTCGAAGCTGACGGCCCAATACCTGTGCAAACGCTGCGGCCCTGTGGGCTTCCCTTAGAACGTGGCTACGCACGAGTAGCACGCTCTGTCCGAATTACCGACCCCTAAGTAAGGAACACCTATGCCCAGGATCAAACGCGCCATGACCGTGCTCGCCGCTACGGCCAGCATCCTGACCCTCGGCTTCACCTTCTCCGGATCCGCCTGGGCGGGTACCAACGGCAGGGCATGGAGCGTGAAATGGGACAATCTCGAGGACGGCGCCTGCGACCTCCAGTTCGTTTCCTACGGTGATCACTTCTACCTCAACGACAATCTCAAGGACGGCGCCGGCTGCTACGCCTCTTGGGAGGACGACGCAGGCCATACCGGCACGTTCACCAACACCAAGGGTGCTGGCACCACGGTTCACCGAAACTACGACTTCCCCGAGGGCGCCTCCATCACGTTCGAGGTATGCATCACCGACAACGGCATTCTGTGGATCGATACCTGCGGCAAGGACTCCGCCCTAGCCTGACCAGCATTCCCGCCACTGAACGAGGAGCACGGATGTCTACGCTCAAACGCACAGCGACCGTACTCGCCGCTACGGCCGCGACCATCACGCTCACCTTCACCAATTCCGGATCCGCCTGGGCTGGCTCCGACGCCAGAGCCTGGAGTCGACCCTTCGACGGGTACTCGGACGGCGCGTGCGACCTCCAGTTCGATGACTATGGCGAACACTTCTACCTGAACGACAACCTTAAGGACGGCGCCGGCTGCTATGGAACGGTGACCGTCGACAACGCCTACATCGGTGACATGCATAACTCGAAGGGTGCCGGTACCACGGCCGAATACAACTATGACTTCGTGGACGGCGCCATCGTCCGATTCGAGGTGTGTGTCCGGGACGACGGCAAGGTGTACTGGAGGACGTGCAGTGACCCGGTAACCGGCAGGGCCTGACTGGCGCAACCGCTCCGTGGCCGGAACGCGCTGCCGCCGCCGGCACCAGCAGTCGAACGCGCAGCAGCGTGGCGGGGCATCGCCGACACAATCCAGACCGCCGCGACCAGGTAGCCGACCGAAAGCGGCGCGGTGGGACCCCGGTTCGACCGAACCGAGGTCTAGCAGACTGCCCCATGTCCCCAACATGCCTGACGACCCTTGGATACTTGTAAGGCATGTAGGTGATCGGCATGTCCCCTTACATGCCTTCTCCGAACTATCGCCAGAGAGGCCGTTTAGCGTCCGACTGCGGCGTGCTTAGTCCGTCTTGTTCAGGTTCTGGGCTTCCCGGACCGCTAGTTGCTTGATCGTCGGCATTCCGACGAATACCGGCGAGCTCTTCCGCCTCTCGCTGGCGTCAATCTGGCTGATCTTGTCGTGGGTTGCGGTGAGGCTGACGGTCAGTTGCTCGACGTCGCCCAGCCATCCTTCTCGTTCGGCTTCGGTGATCCTGGCGTGGAGGTTCTCGCGGATCTCTTCCAGACGGGGCCGTTCGTCCGGCCCCACGATCAGTACCGGGCATCGCACACAGGCGTGCTCGTGGACACAGCTGCTTCCGTATGCTCGGCCGCACTGCCCCAGGGCCAGCTTGCGCCGCTCGAAGTGCCCGAGGAACTCCTGCCACTCCTCGTCGGTCACCGCCCGGTATTCCCCGACGGGTCGTAGACCGCGGCGCCGGGCGATGAAGGCTCGGTGAGCCTCGATGGCATCTTCCGGGTAGATCGCGGCATACCCCATCGTGGTTCCAATGTGGTCGTGACCAGCAATAACCTGGGCGATGTGCGGCGGCAAGCCGTTGAGGATGGCGTCGGTGATGAAGATCCTGCGGAAGTCGTGCGGTTGGAAGGTCAACGGCTGTCCGTGGGCGTCGGTGATGCCGGTATCCGCCAGCAGCGTGTTGAGTGACTGGCGGATCGTGGTGATGGAGATCGTCCTGTTTTCGCCGCCTACGGGCCACTGGTAGAGCAGCGGCATGGGTGGGTTCCAGACTTTCTCGTGCAGGTCATAGGACGGGATGCTCGGCACCCTGCCGTCATGCCCGCGAACACGGCTGATCACGGCGCTGAGAACGTCGGCGAGCTCCGGGCTGACCAGCAGGAGGCGCTCTTGGTCCGTCTTGGAGGGCGCGATCTGCAGGAGCGGGATCACCTCTCCGGTGGTCGGCAGCTTGTAGCTGATGATGCTGTGGTGGCCGAGTTCCCTGAGCTCTTCGATGCGCATCCCGGTGTGCCGGAGGATTTCCACGGTCGCCCAGCCGTAGAAGGCCAGCTTCTCTTCCGTTCGGAAGTCGCGCCTCGCTCCTGTGGCGTCAACGACCGTTGAAGGTTTGCCGCCGGCTCGCTCGGTAGATCGGGGCAGGGTGAAGC
Source organism: Streptomyces laurentii (assembly GCF_040635425.1). NCBI lineage: Bacteria > Bacillati > Actinomycetota > Actinomycetes > Kitasatosporales > Streptomycetaceae > Streptomyces > Streptomyces laurentii. Next base: position 16,074 of record NZ_JBEYHT010000093.1, read on the forward strand.
TCTCGCCGAGTACCGTGATGGTGGATCCCAGGTCAGCTGCCTCCAATGCCTCCAGTCGCTCCTTGGCCTCGTTCAGTCGGCGGGCAGCTGCCTGTACCAGCGCGGGCAGGACCGGCAGCCTCTCTCGGGTGCGGGCATCGGATCTGGTGCGGACCTCCCGCTCGACGTTCTTGGCAGAGCAGTCGGCTTCTGTCACCGGGGCCGGAGCGGCCCACGGTCCCCAGCGCTCGGGCTCGTCCAGAGCCCACTCGGCGATGTCCAGGTAGAAGCCCCGCACTGCCGTCCTGATACTCAAGGCTGCGATGCGTGGCTCTGTTGTTCTGGCGACCGTGCCGTTCGGCATGCGGTACTTGACCGTCTTGACTGCGATCCGGGCCTTCCACGCGTCACGCACCTCCGGGGCCAGGTGAAGGCTGTCGATCCCGGGGTGGTGCCGTTCCAGGTCGGCCCAGAAGTAGCCGACCAGATTGCTCGACAGCTGCACCAACGTGACGTAGTCGATGGAGGGCTGTCGCTCGGTCAGGTAGCTGACGAGCAGGTCGCGGATCGGCTTGCACTTCACGTCGAACCGGTCGACGAGCTGGGCCGGGCTCACCTGTCCGGCACGTATCTCGATGCTCCGCAGGGTCTTGGGTGCGTCAGGGGGAAACTGGCCGCGGCTCTGAAGCAGGGCGTAGGCGAGTCGCGTGTGGCTCGTGGAGGTCCCCGTGGCCGCCAACAGCAGTTCGAGGACATCGCCGACCACGATGTCGTCGATGCCGCCGCCCTTCGCCGCGAGGATGCGGGCCACGGCCTTGAGCGCCTTCGATGTGCGCCGCGGGTCCGGCTGTCCGGGCATGCGTGCGTCACGAAGTTCGGCAAATCCCTTGGGATCGCGGGCGGCTTCGATGGCTTCGCGCAGGTGAGGGGACAGGCTGCTGGCGAGCCACGGCATGCTGGGACGGATGACATCAGCGCAGACCAGGGCCAGCAGCCCGGACCCGAGCCCCGCCTTCCGTGGCCTCCTGCCGTGAACGATCCCCCAGGCAAGCGGGGCCTCGGTCCAGCCGACCGAGGTGGCGGAGCCCGGGCTGGCGTTCCAGCGTTGCTGCCAGGTCTTCCCCTCGAAGGTCTCCAGCCATCGCAGCAGCAGGCGCGCACCGACCATCCGCATCTGGTGGGTGGAGTCCTTGCCGTTTTTGAACGGCGGCCGCTCCAACCTGTGGAGGACCTCCTCGCGGGAGATCCGGGTAGTGGGCCAGTCGGTTCCCGGGCTACGTGGCGGAAACCTCTGCAGCTGGGCATCGATCTCGCTGCCGGCCAGGCTCTTCGCGGTCAGGGCTGGCGGGGTGACGAGCGGGACGGTGGTAGTTGTCACCCGGGGCTCCCGCCGAAGAGGACGTCGAGGGAGTCCCGGTTGTAGGCCGGCGCGGGCGGGGCCGGAGGCGGGTTGTTGCGCTTGTGCTCCTGGCGGGCGTGGTGCGCGAGCCCTGCTGAGATCACGTCGTCCCTGGTGGGCCGGTTGTAGATGTCCAGGGTGGACAGATGCTTATGGCCGAGGATGTGCTGAACGTAAACCGGCGGCATGTTCGGATCGTCGAGCATCAAGAACGTCGCAGTGTGCCGCAGGTCGTGAAGAGTCCAGTTGGCGCCCAGGAGCTCGTTGGCGCGGTTGAACATCATGCGCGCCGCGTCGTACCCCAACGGCCGCCAGGGGCGGCGCAGAGTCCACCACAGCGGCTGCGCGCGGCGGCGGGGGACGCCCTTGTTCCAGGATTCTTCCTGGTAGAGCCGCAGCCAGACGAACGCGTCGGGGGTGGCGGGCAGTTCCTGGTAGGCGCGCGTGCCCTTGCGGATCACGCCGATGGTCTGCTGGCCGACGACCGCATCGCCCTGCTTGGCCGTGAGCAGTTCCTCGGCGCGGGCGCCGGTGGCGACCCAGAAGGCCAGGAGGGCACGGTCACGGTGCGAGCGGAGACCCGCGAAGACCTCGGTGTATTTCTCGTCGGGGATGCGGCGCGGGATCCGCTTGGGGACCTTGGGCCGGTAGAGGCCGGTGCGCTGCTTGTTGTGTTCCTTCTCTGGGTTGTGGTGGGCGTTGGCTCGCGCCGAGCGCCGGCTGCGGACCAGGGGGAAGGGATTGACCAGCAGCGATCCGGTGTTGCGCTCCAGGTGGAAGTCGTAGAAGGTCCGCAGCACCGTCTCGCAATGCGCCCGGGTAGTGGGCGCGTACTTCTTGCCGACGGTGGGCTTGCCCGTCACTGGGTTCGGAGATCCCGGCGCCGGACTGTCATGCCGGGCCGGAGGTATCTCAGAAGGGTCCTTGCCGCGGTGACGCCAGTGGACACGCACCGGCTTGTCCGCCAGCTTCATCCACAGCATGAAGTCCCGGGCATCCTCTCGAACCGCGCGGTCCCACTCGATGCCGAAAGCCCACAGGTAGCGCCACCAGCGCAGCAGATCCATCCCGTACGAGCGTGGCGTCAACGGCGAACTGTCCGCTGCCATCAGGTCTCTGAGGTACGTGGCGACAGGCTCGATCGGCCGTCCGAACGAGTCCAGCACCTGATACGGCTCCCAGGGGTCTCCCGTCTCCAGTAACTGGCCTAACTCAGGCAGCACAAAGTTCTTCAGATCCCTGCCGGGACGCTGTTCACCGGACATGCCGGGAAGCTAGCAGAAACCCCACCTGACCTGCGAGAACACGTGAGTTAGTTCGGTCAACGTGCCTTACGCCTTCTCGGAACCCGAGACAAGCGCGGAGGAGGGCGATGTCCTTCACGCCGCCGGCGCCTGGCTGGATGAACACCCTCACATGCCACTCATCAGCGTCAACTGGCATGGCGATTTCCTCTCCCCGCACGACGAAATCGACAACGTTTCCGGCCCGCCCTGCCGCGATTCAGCGGCAGCGCGTCGAGCCGCCGCGGTTCGAACCGGAGCATCACCGCGGACACCACGTCGGCTGGCCGGGGGACGACGGCGCCCTCGATGGGCGCGTGCGCCTCGCCGAGCAGGCAGTCCTCCTCGTCGCCCCGGTCGCAGAACCACCCGCCGGCGAACGGGTTCCAGAAGATCACGTACGTGCCACCCGATCATTTTCAGTGCCAACGGCTGTACCGTTGTTCCCCGCGGCCGTCACCCTGGAGGGTGGATCTTGTCGATGCTGCCGCCGGAGGTCAGCACGCAGAGACCTCCGGTCAGGCGGCGTTCGCCGCCCGCTCGGTCATTCCCAGCCGCCCGCGTCCATGGCCGCGACGGCCTGGACCTCGACGGCGGCACCGTAGTGCAGGCTGCTCACGCCGGCGACCGCGCGGGCGGGCCGATGCGAGCCGAGCCATTCGGAATAGATCGCGTCGAACTCGGGCCATTGGGCGATGTCGGTGACGTAGACGGTCACGGAGATCAAGTGGTCACGATCCGTGCCGACCGCAGCCAGGCAGTTGTCGAGGTTGTGCAGGACCATCCGCGCCTGGGTGCCGAACGGCTCCTTCGTCGCGGGGGTGCCGTCCGCACGAAGCGGTAGCTGGCCGGATACATGGGCGACGCCGTTGTGGACCGCGACGTGCGAGTAGTGGCCGAGCGGGGCGATCATGGCGGTGCTGTTGGCCAGGCGGATGTTGCCGGAACCGGTCGTTCGGCGGGTCGGGGAGTCGGTCATGGATGCTCTTCCTGAGGGATGTCGTGGCCGGTCCTGGGATGTTCATCGGTACGGCTGCTTCGTGTAGTTGTAGACAGTCGCCCGGGAGACGCCCAACTGGTCGGCGATGAGTTGTGCAGAACTGCGGGTCTCGAAGAAGCCCTCGCGATGCAACCGACGTACCAGCTCGCGCTTCTGGTCCCGGCTGAGACCACGCGGGGTATTGGAACGCTCCGCGGCGAAGGAGTCGATGGCCGACCGGAGTTCGCGTTCGGTGCGGTCGCGCAGCGTCTCCAGGACCTCGCCTTGGTGTTCGACGTCCGTGGCGACGAGGTTGGCCAGGGTCAGGGCCAGCGGCGACAGCGTACTGACGTCCAGGTTCAGGCACAGGGCCGCGACATAACGTCCCTCGGCGTTCTTGATGCCGATAGATGTGCTCTTGGCCGGGCGTCCATCGGGGAACTGGTTGCTGTAGTTCTGGATGACGCCGGGGTAGTCGGGGTCCGCGATGCGGCGCAGGCCCAGCTCGGTGGCGGGGTCGCCGATCTGCCGCCCGGACAGGTTGTTCTCGATGACGCGGATGGCGTTGTCGGGTAGGCGCAGATCGTGCAGGACGACCTCGCACAATCCCGGGAACATGCGCCCGACGGCGACGGCAATGCGCTCGGCTTCCCGTAGGAGGTGCTCGTCGTCCGGTACGCGGCGCTTGTCTTCCGGCACGGCGGGCCGGGCGGCGCGTTCGTCGTCCGCACGGCCGGTGGGGTGGGTCATCGGGCGCTGCTCGATTCGTGAGGGCCCTCACCGTGCCCGGCGAACACGGCGGCCATCTTCTCGGCGGACTTCAGTCCCGCGCCGGTGAGTACCACCACGGTCGTCTCGTCGGGAGCGATCTGCCCGGTCTTGATGAAGTGATCGAGTGTTGCCGCGGCGACGCTGCTGGTCGGCTCGGCGTACAGGCCCCGCGCGCTCAGTGCGCGGACCGCGGCGTGGATCTCCGCCTCGGGGACGGCGTAGGCGGCGCCGTCGGAGCGGCGGATGGCCTCCACCGCCTCGGGCAGCCGGACCGGGTGAGCGATGGACGCGCCCTCGGCGATCGTCGGCACACGCTCGCCGCGGCCGGCCGGGGCGATGCCGTTGAACGTGTCGGCGATGGTCGCCCAGTGCTCGGGCTGCCCGACGAACAGGCGCGGGAGCCTGTCGATCTGACCGGCGTGGAGCAGTTCACCGAACGCGATGTCGCACCCGATGACGTTGCTGCCGGCTCCGGCCACGAGGACCACGTTGTCGGGAGCCGTGAAGCCGAGTGACTCCCACATCTCGTAGGCGATGGTCTTGGTGCCCTGGATGAACATGGGGTGCCAGTTGTGGCTGGCGTAGGGGATCCGCTCCGACTGCCGGATCGCCTCGTCCGAGACCTCGTCGCGGGTGCCGCCCACGAGCTCGATCTCAGCTCCGTAGGCGCGGGCCTGAAGGATCTTGGCCGCCGAGGTGGCGGCGGGAACGATGATCTTGGCGTGGATACCGGCAGCGGCGGCGTAGGCGGCCACCGCGGAACCGCCGTTGCCCGAACTGTCCTCAAGTACGCGGTCGGCGAGGTGCGCCGCGAGGTGGGACATCATCACCGATACGCCCCGGTCCTTGAAGCTGGAGGTCGGGTTGAACCACTCCAGTTTGAAGTGGACGCGTCGGCCGGCCCAGTCGAGCGGAACCATCGGCGTGCACCCTTCGCCCAGGCTCACCCGGCGGGCGGCCGGGACGGGCAGGGCCGCGTGGTAGCGCCACAGGGACCGTTCGGCGGTGTCGATCTGCTCGGGACGCAGGCCCGGCAGTGCACTGACAGCGAGGGGGCTGCCGTCCTCGCCCCGCCAGCGGGGGTCGTCCAAGGAGTAGCGCTTCCCGGACCGGTCGTACAGGTGGGGGGCGGTGACGGCTGAGTGCTGTTCGGCGTTCATGGGCGATTCCGGCTTCTACTCGCTCGACGTGCTGTCACTGGGTCTCGCGGCACGCGGGCACCCTGCCATCCTCATATTAGATTGTCATTCCAGACATGGACAACAAGTCCAACGGCATCGATGGGCCGCACCGCGCTGACCGGGGGCTGACCGCAGCGGGGGCCCCGCACCGGCCACCGAACTCGCTTTCCGTACCAAACGCGCCGACCGGCTCGACTCCAAGATGTGCTTCCACTCAGCCCAGCTCGACGCCCACCTCGCCGACAGTCTGCGGCTGAGCAGCACCCGCCAGGCCAACACCCTCTTCCGCCACCCGCTCCGGCAGGTACCCGCAGAACTCCCCACAGAGGGCTACACCTTCCACCACGACCGCTGACCACCATGCCGGAACCGGTCCAACGACTTACTCGGCCCTGTTCTCGTATAGCCACAGCCAGGTGGCGTGTAGCGCTGCGTCACGTTTAGGGCTGCGGTCTCGACGGTCCTTCAGGGAGGGCGGTCGGAGTGCGCCAGAAATACGGCGTCGGGGATCCGCCTCGCCCAGTCGTCACACGATCCCTTGACGACGCCAACGGATCGAGTCCATGGGAACCGGGCGAACCGGGGCAGCTGCCCGGCCTCGGTCCAATGGGCCGCGATGACCACGACCCAGCGCTACCCGCACCCCGACGTCCGTCAGACCACCGCCGCCGGCGCGGCACTGACCGCGCACCTCAGCGTGCTCCGCGCCCCCCGGACCCTTCCGAGCCCGCTCGCCGTCGCCCGCTGACACGGCCAAGACAGGGTTGGTCCCCAAGTGGTCCCCAAAAACGATCGAGGGGCCGTTTCAGATTTATAATTAAATCCCCCACC
>NZ_JBEYHT010000094.1:0-20972 GCF_040635425.1 Streptomyces laurentii
TCCGCCGCTACCTCATCTGGCGGAACAAGCACGCCACCGACCAACGCCTACGCGAAGTCGTCACCAGGGCAAACGTTGCCTGATGCGGCACTAGAGACCGGTGGCGGGCTGGAGCCGCTGGCGCTCTTCATCGGCCAGGGCGGGAAGATCCTGACCGCCTCGAGCTGGGACCGGGTGCGTTGGAGGGCCTGGGACCGGCTCACAGTCTGGTCGACACATCAAAACTCCCCGCAGCTGCCGCGTCGTTGCTGGGTCTATCACGATCTTCGGCACACCTTCGCCCTGCGTCTGCTGATCTTCCTGACCCGGGAGGCCCTCGGCGACGCCGAGAAGCAACAGCTACCGATGTCGACGCTGCTTGACCACATGACCAGCAACCCGCTGCTGGTGGTCCAGCGCCGGCTCGGTCATGTCCTTCCATCGACGACCTACCGCTACATCCGCTACCTGAAAGACCCGATGCGCGAGGTCGACGACGCTTTCCGCGAGTGGACCGTCGCCGACGGCGCTTCCTACGTCACCATTGCCCGCCACCTGCTGAACCTGGAAGAGAACGCCCATGCCGCGCCGCGGTGAGTACACCCGGAACTTCCCGCTTCCCGGTCCGCGGGCGGCGGAGCCCGTCCGGATCGGGATCCGGACGGTGACCGGCCAGACCGCCGACGGCCGCCAGCAGAGCCCCTCGCTCGATCCAGCCGATTTCACCTGTTCACCCCTCGCGGGCGAGCTGGCGGACGAGTGGGTGGAGAAAGCCGCTGCCGCGACGCTGTCGGCGACCGCCGCGGCGTTGTATCGCCAGGCCATCACGCTGTTCTGCCGGCACGTCGATGCCCACGTTCCCCACGCGGTGAAGGCCTCGCTCGGTGAGCCGGAGCCGGACCTCGCCCACGCGCTGACCGACTGGACCCGCCTGCTGCCCGCCGCCTACGGCCCCGGCTCGCGGGTGCCTGCCGCGCTCGCCGGCAAGCTGCGCATTCTCATCACGCGCCGGGCCGAGCATCCCGACCGCCCGGTCGCGGCCGGCCTGCGTCACTGGGCGAGCGGCCATGTCGGTCTTCGTGGTGGACAGACCCAGGAGCTGGACGAGTTCACCCGCGCGGACAAGAAGGAGCTGGTGAAGGCCGCCTGGTCCGATCACCTCGCGATCACAGCGAGAATCCGGCGGGGCTGGGAAGTGGCGGCCACCGGGAAGGACCCGGCCGAGGACGGCTGGGACCGCCCGGTGAACCTGCTCTGGGCGATCGCGAACGACGCCTGGACCTGCGAGGAGATCGCCGAACATCTGCCGGGATGGCACGAGATGCCGCCCTCGCTGCGCGCGCTGATGCCGCCCGGAACGCTGCCGCACTTCGGCAAGCGGATGGTGCTACGCCACCTGGTCCGCCAGTTGTTCCCGCACAACCTCGATCTGCACAGCTACCGGATCCTGCTGATGGCAGCCACCGGCCGCTCGTCCGAAGAGGTCAGCGCACTGACCGAGGACGACATCGAGTTCGGCCCGCGCAGTGTGGTGATCGACTTCACCAAGGGCCGGGCCCATGCCCGCACCCGGCAGGCGTTCAGCACCTTGGGCGAGCAGGCTGACGGACTGCTCCATCCCCGGCGGCCGAAGCTGGACGCGGCCGCTCTCGCCCAGGCGCTCCTTGAGCTGGCCACCCCGCTGGCCCGCCGGGCGAGCATCGCGCCGGTCCCGCTGTTCCTGCGCGCCGCCGTCGACCCCTACACGCTGCGGATCAGACGGTTCAGCGGGGACACGGTGGCCTCCCAGTTATCCGACTGGCTCGACTTCCACGGCGTCAGCGTGGAGGGGCCGGTCGACATCCGGCGTCTTCGCAAGTCCGGCAAGGTCGAGAAGGCCTTGGCCTTCAGGGGCAGGGTCAGCGACATCGCCGATGACCACTCGCAGCAGACCTTCCGCGGACACTACGCCCACGGCACGACGCTACGGGTGATCGCCGGGAACGTCATCGCCACGGCTCAGCGGCGTTGGCTGGACCACGCGTTGAACGGACCGGTGGTGCTGAGCGAAGAAGCCGAGCGGTCGCTGGCCGAGCCGGGGGCGGCCGACGCTCTCGGACTGTCGCAGGAGGAGATCGACCAGCTGCGGGACGGCCAGCTCGACATGGGGGTGTCCAGCTGCAAGGACCAGGTCGACGCCGCGGCGACCGTCATCATGACGCTCCTTGCGGAGAACGCTTCTCTACGCGAACATGCCGCCGGCCGTTTGGCAGTGATTCCCTTCCCAGCGGAGCGAGCCAGACTTCTTTAGCGGCTCAGGGGACGGCGACAGGCGGCGGCTTCTGCCAGGAACGCCACGGTCCTCGCCACAAACTGTTCTGCATGGTCGAGCCAAGGGAAGTGCCCGGTCCTAGGCTGAATGACGAGCTCGGCATGCGGGAAGGGCTCGGCGAACTCGGCCATCGCGCAGGGAGGTGCCGCCAGATCGACTTCCCCGGCGAGTAGCAGCACTGGCGACCTGAACCGTGCAAGTGCCCTGCTGATGAGGATCTTTGAAAAGAGCGTCATCATCGAGGAGGTCTTCGGCCGTGCCGTGCTCGGGCGGGACGGTGTCGGCCCAAGCCTCCCCTACGGTGGAGGCGAAGGCCTGTCTGATGTCGGCAGGTTCGTACGCGTCGGCTTCCGGGCTCTTGGCCGGGGTTTCCTCGGCGGGAGGCTCCGCGGGCGGCGCGGCCTCGGGTTCGGTCTTGAGCCGCCACTGGGGGACTCCGTAGGAGTCGTACAGGACTCCGTCTGCCGCTCGCCATGCTCCGGTCGGCATGTCGTTGCCGGTCCATAGGGGGAGTTCTTGTTGCTGCCGGGAGGGCGCGGCTGCCGCTCGGGCCAGTGCGCGGTCCTGTAGCGAGCTGTCCCGGTCTTCCGCAGTCGGCTCGGGCTGGACGGTCGGCGGGTTCTCCTGCTGGGCCCGGTTCGTGGCGGCCTCGGCTGCGACCTGCAGGTGCGCGCCAAGGGCCGCGGATTGAGGCACAGCTTCCTCACGTGACGGCGCTGGCGTCGTCTCGGCGGCCGGAGCCACGAGTTGCTGTGCTCCGCCATCAGCCTGTGCCGCGCGCCGTTCGGCGCCGACCTCCTCGACGGTCGATTAGCCGCTGTTAGGACGACGGACCATAGCGGGCAGTGATCGCGGCGGCACGGTTACACAGGGAGGTGCGCAGCCACTGCGGAGCCAGGACTTCCGCGTCGGGGGCGTGCTGCCACAGAGCCCATTCGGCATGTCGTGAATCCTGGAAGATCACGTTCAGCCGTAGCCAGCCGTCCGCGTCGGCCTCCTCGGCACAGACGGCCAGGGCGGTGCCGGCCAGATGTTCCCGCTGCGCAGGGTTCGCCCGGACCAGTACAGCGACCTTGTCACCATCTGTCCGGAACCGGGCGTTGCGTTCCTGCCAGGCCCGGTCCAGGTCGACGGTGTCCGGTCGCTGCGCGGGTTCGTCGAGTTCCTCGGCGGCTAGCAACCGGGACAGCCGGTAGGTGCGGCCCTCGCCTGCCCTCTTGGCCAGCAGGTAACCCTGTTCGCGTACGGTGACCAGGCCGATCGGGTCGACCGTGCGCCACTTTGGGGCCTGGTCCACCGCCGCGTAGTGGATGCGAAGCTTGTGTCCGGCGAACACCGCGCGCCGGACCTCGGCCACGACGGTGTCGGACACCTCGTCGGCGGTGACGCGGCGCGAGAGGAGGTCGGTCTCCGGGTCGATGAGTAATCGCTGCGTCGCGTCGGCCGCAGTGTCCCGAAGGCTCTCGGGTAACGCGTCGACCAGCTTGAGCATGGCCGAGGCAAGAGCCGAACCGAGGCCGAACAGGTGAGCGCCGCGCCGGGATCCGGCCACGAGCAGGGCGAGCGCCTCGTCGTGATTCAGTCCGGTGAGCGCCGTCTGAAAATCGGGCAACAGTGCGAAACCGCCGTGCCGACCGCGCTCGGCATAAACCGGGACGCCGGCCGAGGACAGCGCCTCTATGTCGCGCAGCACTGTGCGGGTGGATACCTCCAGCTCACGGGCGAGTGTCTCCGCGGTCATCCGACCGCGCTGACGCAGCAGGAGCACCAGGGATACCAACCGGTCGGCGCGCATGCGAGAAACCCTAGCCAAATACATGACCAAGGATGTCACGTATTGGTGGAAGGCTCCTTTGTGCCACGTCAAAGCCCGGCGGCTGTCGGGGCGTTGAACGTGCGTGATGTCAGTGAACCGAGTGGATGGAGTGAGTCGGCAATGGAACGCAATGCGGTCAACCCTGTGACGTGGTCGGTCGAGATGGGCTTCAACCAGGGTGAGGTCGTCTCCGGGCACTCGCGGACCCTGTACATCTCGGGGCAGACCGCGATGAGTAAGGAAGGCAAGCCCGAACACGACGGTGACATGGCGGCGCAGCTGGCGCTGAGCATCGACAACATCGAGGCGGTGCTCGCCGAGGCCGGTATGTCCCTCTCGAACCTTGTCCGACTCAATGTCTACACGACCGACGTCGACTTGCTCTTCCAGCACTACGGCGTACTGGCGGGCCGACTCGGCGCCGCCAAGGTCGCGCCGACCACCACCATGCTCGGCGTGACGCGCCTGGCGATCCCCGGCCAGATGGTCGAGCTTGAGGGCACCGCCGTCGAGTGAGGTGGCCCCGACCTGCCTCGCGCCCCGCGACGCGTCGTCGTGGAGATCCTCCAGTGCAAGGGGTGACCCCTCGGCTCGGCTCAAGCTCCTGCCGGTGGGCGTGACCAAAGCGTTCTGGGGCCGGTGGAGTTGTAGTCGTCTGCACTGTGGCCCGTACTGGACTCCTCCCCAGGGCAGGCGCTACTCCTCTGGATGCCCCGTCCGAGAGCTGGAGAGGGTCGCATGCGACAGATGCCGTGCTCAGACGACAACTACCGCGCTCAGTCGCCCCCGGCCTGCCAACACGCGCGCTGGACCACCGAGGGCACCATTCCCGTCGCTGGCAGCATGCCCTGACGCCACCTCAGTAGGCTAATACTCCAGCCGGACTTCTGTATTTCTGCTGGTCAGTGGCCTGGCGGTGGGGAGCGTAGGGGGGTGTGGCGTGCATGGGACGATCTTGGGCCGGTCGTCCCACCAACGTGTGCCCGCGCCGCATGCAATGACAGCGCGACGAGCACTTCCTCGCTATCCAGCGGGCGGGGTCTACGCTATGGCCTGCGGCCACCGCACGATCTTCAGGAGTCCACACGACCCCCGATGATCACGCCGTACCCGTTCCCAGCCGGGTCCGCGACAAGATCGTGAGGTCAGACTGGATTATTAGCTAGGTGTACTGGCCGGGGACATTGGTTGAGTGTCGCACGGGAACCTCTCGCTGTGTGAGAGTTTGGGACCGGCGAAGCCTGGCGGCCAGTTCGCGAAGTGCGTCGCCGAGCTCGTCGGGCTCGATGTCGTACAGGTCGGAGCCGAAGGTGACGAACAGGCCGGCGACTCCCATCCAAGACCAGCCGCCGATGGTGAGTGTGCAACGTTGCTCGTCGATGTGTTCGACCACGGAGCCGCCGGGTGCCCAGCGGGCGACGACGCTGGCGGGCAGATCGATGGTCGCGCTGCCACGGCACGGCCACTGCGCGACGGTGTCGCCGCGGTCGGGGTTCTGAATCACGAGTCGGGTGAGGTCCTCGTCGGTCAGGGGCATTGGCGTGAACAGCGCGCCGGCAGGGTTGCGTGGGGCGATCCTGTCGACGCGATAGGTGCCCCATTTACGGGTCCGTCGGTCGCTGGCGATGAGGTACCAGCGGCCGGCCCACACGACGAGATGGTGGGGTTCGACCTCCCGTGGCGGCGTGAAGTCCGGTTCACCGGGGTCCGGGATCCGTCCGTCGGGTGAGCGGTAGTCGAAGCGCAGCGTGCGGTGGGTGCGGATCGCCGCTCCCACGGCCTGCAGCGTCGCGACGCCAATGGGTGGGGCGGCGAACTCCCAGTAGTTACGTAGGGCCGTGAGCTCGAACGCCTCGGACGCGGCCCGCAGCCGAGAGGGCATCACCTGCCGCAGCGTTGTCAATGCCCGGGCGACGGCGTCGTCAATGCCGACGACGGTCGCGGGTGCGGTCTGCAGGGCGATCGCGATGGCGATCGCCTGGTCATCGTCGAGGACCAGGGGCGGCAACTTTCCACCACTCCCGAGGCGGTAGCCACCGCCGGGACCCTTGACTGCTTCGACGGGATAACCGAGCTCGCGCAGAGTGTGGACATCCCGCCGCAACGTGCGGGCGCTCACGCCCAGTCGCGTGGCGAGCCCGGCGCCGAGCCACTCGGTTCGCGCCTCGAGCAAGGACAGCAGTCGCAGGATTCGTGCGGATGTGTCAGCCATACCAGCAGACTGACAGCAGTAGCGGTCACTCGGTGACCGCTACTGCTGTCACGGTGCGGTCATGAGCACTGAGAACTCCTCCGTGGCGCCGTCCCATGCGTCGCCGTCGACCGTGACCGGCAGGCGCGCCGCCCTGCCGCTCCTCGTGGTCCTGTTCGCCTCATTCATGGATCTGCTGGACGTCACGATCGTCACCGTCGCAGCGCCGTCCATCGCCGAGGATCTACACGCCACCCAAGCCCAGCTGCAGTGGATGCTCGCCGCGTACACCCTGGCCCTTGGGTCCGGGCTGATCACCGGCGGCCGGATCGGCGACGAGTACGGCCGCCGCAAGGTCTTCCTCGCCAGCCTGGCCGGGTTCGCCATCGCGTCTGCGGCGTGCGCGCTCGCACCGTCCGCGGGCGTGTTGATCGCGATGCGGCTCCTGCAAGGCATCGCGGGCGGGTTCATGGTCCCGCAGGTGTTCGGGATCATCCGTTCCTCGTTCGACGCGGCCTCGATGGCGAAGGCCTTCGGCGCGTACGGCGCCATTCAGGGCCTTGCCTCCGTCGCGGGGCCGCTGCTGGGTGGGGCACTGGTGGACAGCGACCTGTGGGGCATGGCCTGGCGCACGATCTTCTGGGTCAACGTGCCCGTCGCCGTCGTCGCACTGGTTCTCGGAGTGCGGGTACTGCCGGAGTCCACCGCCGAACGGCGTGCCCGCCTCGACGTGGCCGGGGCCGTGCTCTCCGCCCTGGCGATCGCGCTGATCCTCCTGCCGTTGGTGCAGGGCCGGGACTGGGGCTGGCCTTGGTGGGGCTGGGTCCCGCTCGCCGCCGGCGTGGGCCTGTTGGGCGTGTTCGTCGCCTATGAGCGTGAGCTCGCGTCCCGCGGCGGTCGGCCGGTGCTGGAGCCCGGGCTGCTGCGCATCAAGACTTTCACCGCAGGCCTGGCCGCGTCGGTGCTTTTCTTCGGCGCTCTCGGGTCGTTCTTCCTCGTGCTGTCGCTGTACCTGCAGGCGGGCACTGGGCGGTCCGCGTGGGACACCGGGCTGGTGATCTTGCCCTACGCGATCGGGTCGGTGGTCACCTCCGGGCTCGGCGTCCAGCTCGCTGCCAGGGGCGGACGCGTCCTGCTCGTGACCGGCTCGCTGGTTCTCGCCGTCTCTCAGACCGTGATCTGGGTTCTGGTCCGCGACGGGGGACAGCCGGGATACTGGCCGCTGGCGGCCGCGTTGTTCCTCGGTGGGCTCGGTCTCGGGCTGGCCGCGCCGATCCTGCTGAACGTCGTCCTCGCCGGCGTCCCCGGCCGGCACGCCGGTGCCGTCGGCGGAGCCCTGTCCACGGTCAATCAGATCGGCGGCGCTGTCGGAGTCGCCGCCCTGGGCACCGTCTTCTTCACCGCGCTCGGCCCCGCCCCTTCCACAGCGGACGTATTCGGGAGCGCCCTCGCCACCGTCATGCCCTGGCAGGTCGTCGCCTACCTGGCCGCGGCCCTGCTGATGCTCGCCCTACCCAAGACCGCCAGCGCCCACCAGGCTTGACCCGCCCCGGCGCACCCACCCATACCGGCCGTCGTCGGCAAGCCCGTCGTCGACGACGGCCGGCCCATCAGCGAAGTCGCGGCCCGCTTCCAGGTCTCCCGGCCGACCGTCAAACGCTGTGCCGACCACTACCGCGCCAGCGAGTCCCTGCAGGACAGGTCCTCGCGGCCGAGGACCGCCCCGCACGGGACCGGGGCCGGGCGTACGACACCTTCGAGCACCAGCAGGCGGCGATGCCCGAGCAACTGCTCAATTACCCGAACGCCGGGCCCGAGCAAGGCCCACGCCGACCTCGCCGACCTCCGCAACGCAGACGTCCCCCGGCCCCAACCGGACGCCGCGGCGCTCAGCTCATGACCGTGATCGTTCTCACCGGGATTTCCTGTACCGCAACTACTCGCACCCGTCGTAGGTCAGGTGCGTCGTGGTGAGCAGCACCAGTGGTGCGGCGCGGTAGGCAGAACGCATGACAGTCCCTCACATCCTTGACCGTTTGCCACTGAAGGTTGACGGACGCCGGTTTGCGCCACTGAACATTGACCGGCCAGGGAAGTCCCACTGAGGGCCTACAAGCCACGCAGCGCCTCATACAGATCGGCGTAGATGCTCCAGCAGATGGCGCTGCCGTCATCGTTCCGGCTACCCATGTACCAGTCGTCGTCATTGGAGACCTTCACGATGCAGAGTTCGCCAAACCCAAGGACGAGCGTGGGGTGAAGAACCTCGTCAGCGGCGTCGTAGTACACGACGGTCCGATCCGGGCTGAGTGCCTCGACTCGGGCATCCCCGGAGACGTCCGAATCTGTTGGAGCGTCCACCCGTCCGGCAGCCGGCGGTTTTCCATGAGCCCGATCGTCGCATGGAGCACCGTGCACTCGGACGCGCGGGGAGTGCAGGGAGAGTTTGAGAAGCGGACGCGCTTTGACCTGGTCGGTCAAGGTTCAGTGACAGAGGACATCCATGTCCGGTGTCTGTCGCTGAACCTTGACCATTTGCCACTGAACTTTGACCGCTCACTCGTCGCCCACTCCGGAGCACTTGCCTCTGGCCGCGGTCGTCCCGTCTGCCGGCCCCGTCCTACCCGGTGAGGGGCGGAGGGGCTGGTTTCGACAGATCGGGGCTGCGCGCGAAGCTCGTGTGCTCAGCTGGCCTGGTGTTCCTTCAATGCCTCCGACTGCGTCCGGAACTGAAGCAGAGACTCGCCCATTACGTGGCCGCGGACGATTCCTTCGCGCGGGACCAGATCGCCCATGTCCTGGCCGGTGCCTGTGGCGAAGCGGCCCTGCCCGCCTTGCTGCGCGCCAGGGTGACCGATCGCAACGACGATGGGGACACGTTGGAGCTCGATGTCCTCGAACTCTTCGAGGAGTGGCCCGAAACCTCGCTCAGGCTGTCTCTGGACTGCGTCGCTTCCGGCGACCCCGGGATACGGAGAGTCGGCCTCTGGGGCCTGTGCATCATCGACTTCGGCGGGACCACGTACTTCGGGCTGGTCGCCGACGCGGCCTCCGACCCGGACCCTGGGGTACGCGCCGACGTGATGAGCACCCTCGGCACCATCTTCGGCACCGGTGATCCCTCACGGGCCCAGGCCATCCTGATCACCGGCACATCCGACGCCGCGCCCGAGGTCCGAAGAGCAGCTGTAATGGCCCTCTGGGGGCACCCGAAGGGGCGGTTGACGTACTCGTCGCCCGCACCTGCGACGCTGATCGCGACGTCCGGTACTGGGCGGCGTGGGCACTGTCCGGAAGCCCGGCCCCCCAGGCCCGAGCCGCGCTCGAACGACTCATGACAGATGAGGACGCGAACGTACGCGACGCCGCGCGCCAAGCCCTGGCGCCGCCGACCGGGTGGCCCTGATCTCCGGCACTGTGCTGTCCGATGCCCTGACAGCACAACCCTGGTCTAGTGGCAAGCGCCCGAGCGCTCTCAAAACTCAGCGACATCGATTCCTCACGACATGGGGCGTTCTCGGCGCTGAGCGACAACTGCTCTCGATACTGGCCTACAGAACCGACGTGTCTCATGAGACACGTCGAAGTCTGGAGAAGCAGGGCTCGCCCGTCCCACAGGAACCACAGCGGCACCTGGTGCGGCCCGTGCTCGGGGTGGGCGGTCGACACCCACATGTCCCGCTCGGCGCCGAGCCGTTCCAGGGTGTCGCGCGTGCGCTCCGCCGTCGTACGGCGGGCCTTCTCCGTGGTCTGCATGAGCGCCGACGGTAGCCAGCGGGCCCGGCCCCGCGCATGGGGCGCGGGACCTACGCCCCCCGCCCGGGGAACACCTCGGCCTCCCGCCCGAAGAGGGCCGGCCGAGGTGTCCGATGCCCGGTGTCCCCGCGTCCAGTGCCCTGAGGCTCTACAGCGGGGTCACGTACGCGCCGGAGATGCCGCCGTCGACGAGGAAGTCGGTGGCGTTGACGAACGTGGAGTCGTCGCTGGCGAGGAAGGCGACCGCGGCGGCGATCTCCTCGGCGCGGGCGAAGCGGCCGAGCGGGATGTGCACCAGGCGGCGGGCGGCGCGCTCGGGGTCCTTGGCGAAGAGTTCGCGCAGGAGCGGGGTGTCGACCGGCCCGGGGCAGAGCGCGTTGACGCGGATGCCCTCGCGGGCGAACTGGACGCCGAGTTCCCGGGACATGGCGAGCACGCCGCCCTTGGAGGCGGTGTACGAGATCTGGCTGGTGGCGGCGCCCATGCGGGCGACGAAGGAGGCGGTGTTGATGATCGACCCCCGGCCCTGGCGGCGCATGTACGGCAGGGCGGCCTTGCAGCACAGGTAGACCGAGGTCAGGTTGACGTCCTGGACCCGCTTCCACGCCGCCAGACCGGTCTCCAGGATCGAGTCGTCGTCGGGCGGCGAGATGCCGGCGTTGTTGAAGGCGACGTCGACGGAGCCGTACGTCTCGAAGGCGGTACGGAAGAGGGCCTCGACCTCGTCCGGGTCGGTGACGTCGACACGGACGAAGGTGCCGCCGGTCTCCTCGGCGGCGGCCTTGCCGGTGCGCTCGTCGATGTCGCCGCAGACGACGTGGGCACCCTCGGCCGCGAGCCGGCGGGCGGCGGCGAGGCCGATGCCGCTGCCGGCGCCGGTGACGACGGCGGTGCGGCCGACGAGGCGGCGGCAGACGAACTCTTCGGACGCTGCGGACGTTTTGGACGCGACGGACGCTTCGGTGGTCATGCGGGGCTGCCCTCCGTACGGATGAAGACGTTCTTGGTCTCGGTGAAGGCGGTCAGGGCGTCGGGGCCGAGTTCGCGGCCGAGGCCGGACTGGCCGTAGCCGCCGAACGGGGTCCAGTAGCGGACGCTGGAGTGGGAGTTGACGGAGAGGTTCCCGGCCCGGACGGCGCGCGAGGTGCGCAGGGCGCGGCCGAGGTCGCGGGTCCAGATCGAGCCGGACAGGCCGTACGGGGTGGCGTTGGCGAGCCGGATCGCGTCGGCCTCGTCGGTGAAGGGCAGGACGACGGCGACCGGTCCGAAGATCTCCTCGACGGCGCAGGGCGCGTCCTCGGCGATGTCGGTGAGGAGGGTCGGCGGGTACCAGAAGCCGGGGCCCTCGGGGGCCTTGCCGCGGATGGCCGGGGTGTCCTCGGGGACGTAGGAGCGGACCTTGTCGAGCTGGGCGCGGGAGATGAGGGGGCCCATCCCGGTGCGCGGGTCGAGGGGGTCGCCGACGACGATTCCCTCGACGGCCGGGGTGAGCAGGCCGAGGAAACGGTCGTACACCTCGCGCTGGACGAGGATCCGGGTGCGGGCGCAGCAGTCCTGGCCGCTGTTGTCGAGGAAGGACATCGGGGTCGCGGACGCCGCGGCTTCCAGGTCCGCGTCGGCGAAGACGAGGGTGGGGCTCTTGCCGCCGAGTTCGAGGGTGAGCCGCTTCACGTGGTCGGCGGCCTTGGCCATGATCCGTTTGCCGGTGCGGGTGGAGCCAGTGAACACGATCTTGGCGACGCCGGGGTGGTCGACGAGGGCGGCGCCGGCGACCGGGCCCTCGCCGGGCAGGACCTGGAAGAGGTGCGCCGGCAGTCCGGCGTCGAGGGCGAGTTCGGCGAGGCGCAGGGCGGTGAGCGGGGTGGCCTCGGCGGGTTTGAGGATGACGGCGTTACCGGCGGCGAGGGCCGGGGCGGTGGCCCAGGCGGCGATGGGGAGCGGGAAGTTCCAGGGGGCGATGACGCCGACGACGCCGAGGGGTTCGAGGATCGTGAGGTCGAGGCCGCCGGGCACCGGGATCTGGCGGCCGGTCAGGCGTTCCACTCCCCCGGCGGCGTAGTCGAGCAGGTCGCGGACGTTGCCGGCTTCCCAGCGGGCGTTGCCGAGGGTGTGGCCGGCCTCGCGTACCTCCAGGAGGGCGAGTTCCTCGATGTGGTCGTCGACGACGCCCGCGAAGCGGCGCAGGAGCCGGGCGCGGTCGGCGGGGGCGGCCTCGGCCCAGGTGCGCTGGGCGGCGGCGGCCCGGCGGACGGCGGCGTCGACGTCGGCGGGGGTGGCGGCGGGGACGGTGGCGACGAGGTCCTCGGTGGCCGGGTTGAGGACCCGGAGCAGGGTGCGGTCGGTGGTGACCGTGGGGCTCAGGGGGCTGGTGGGGTCCAGGGGGTCCAAGGTGCGGTCCTCACATGCGTTCGAAGGAGCGGCGCAGTTCCCAGTCGGTGACGGTGGCGTCGTACGCGTCGAGCTCGACGCGCGCCATGTTGCGGTAGTGGGCGACCACCTCGGCACCGAAGGCGGCCTTGGCGATCTCGCTGTTCTCCCAGAGCTCGGCGGCCTCGCGCAGGGTGGTCGGGACGTGCTCGTACGCGGCGGTGTACGCGTTCCCGGTGCAGGGCGGCGGGAGTTCGAGGCCCTGCTCGATGCCGTACAGCCCGGCCGCGACCATGCCGGCGACGGCGAGGTACGGGTTCACGTCGCCGCCCGGCAGCCGGTTCTCGAACCGGGTGGAGCGCCCGTGGCCGACCACCCTGAGCGCGCAGGTGCGGTTGTCGTGGCCCCAGGCGACGGCGGTGGGGGCGAAGGAGCCGGGCTGGAAGCGCTTGTAGGAGTTGACGTTGGGCGCGTAGAGGAGGGCGAAGTCGCGCAGCGCGGCCAGCTGTCCGGCGAGGAAGTGCCGCATCAGCGGGGACATGCCGTCGGGGCCTTCGCCCGCCATGAGGGTGCGTCCGGGCTCGCCGACGGGCTGGAGCGAGAGGTGGATGTGGCAGGAGTTGCCCTCGCGCTCGTTGTACTTGGCCATGAAGGTGAGCGAGCGGCCCTCCTGGGCGGCGATCTCCTTGGCGCCGGTCTTGTAGACGGTGTGCTGGTCGCAGGTGACCAGGGCCTCGTCGTACCGGAAGGTGATCTCGTGCTGGCCGGGGTTGCACTCGCCCTTGGCGGACTCGACGGTGAGGCCGGCGCCGGCCATCTCGTTGCGGATGCGGCGCAGCAGGGGTTCGATCCGGCCGGTGCCGAGGACGGAGTAGTCGATGTTGTAGCGGTTGGCCGGGGTCAGACCGCGGTAGCCGGTGTCCCAGGCCTGCTCGTAGCTGTCGTTGAAGACGATGAACTCCAGCTCGGTGCCGACCTGCGCGGTGCAGCCGTGGACGTCCGCCAGCCGGTCGAGCTGGCGGCGCAGGATCTGCCGGGGCGCGGCGGCGACCGGGGCGCCGTCGGCCCAGACGAGGTCGGCGGTCACCAGGGCGGTGGCCGGATGCCAGGGGATCCGGCGCAGGGTCGCGAGGTCGGGGCGCAGGGCGAAGTCGCCGTAGCCGCGGTCCCAGGAGGACATCTCGTAGCCGTCGACGGTGTTCATCTCGGTGTCGACGGCCAGAAGATAGGCGCAGCCCTCGGTGCCGTGGTCGAGGACCTCGTCCAGGAAGAACGGGGCGGCGAACCGCTTGCCCTGGAGCCGTCCCTGCATGTCCGGGAAGGCCAGGACGACGGTGTCGATCTCGCCGCGTCCGGCCAGCCTGCGCAGCGATTCGACGGTCAGCGGGGGTGTTCGGTCTGCCACGGGACGACTCCTCGATCGGCGTGCCGGGAGCCATAAGGTATGGGCTGGAACCATGGAGTGGGAAGGAAAAACGGCGAGGTGGCCAGAACGAGTGACACGGCGGACCGGCTGACCCAAGTGCTGCGCCCGGTGCGCGCGGGCAACGGTTTCGAGGAGGCCCTCGAACAGATCCTCCAGGTCGTACGGCTCGGTCTGGTGCCGGGCGGCGAGCGGCTGCCGGCCGAGCGCGAGCTCGCCGACCGGATGGGGATCAGCCGGGTCACGCTGCGCGAGGTCCTCAAGGTCCTGCAGGAGCAGGGCCTGGTGGAGAGCCGGCGGGGGCGGTACGGCGGGACGTTCGTGCTGCCGCGCCCGCGGACCGCCGACGAGGCGGAGCTGCGGCGCCGGATAGCCGCCGTCGACCTCGAGGACACGCTGCGCTTCCGGGAGGTCCTGGAGGTGGGCGCGGCGGAGCTGTGCGCGGGGCGGGGCCTGACCGAGGAGGGCGCGCGGCGGCTGCGGGCGGCGCTCGCGGCGACGCACGACGCGCCGCTCGACGCGTACCGGCGCCAGGACACGCTGCTGCATCTGACGCTGGCCGAGCTGGCGGGTTCGCCGTCGCTGACGGCGCGGTACGCGGCGGTACGGGCGAGCGTGAACGAACTCCTGGACTGCATCCCGCTCCTGGTCCGCAACCTGGAGCACTCCCAGCGCCAGCACACGGCGGTGGTCGAGGCGATCCTGGCGGGGGACGCGGACGGCGCGCGCGCGGCGATGCGGGAGCACTGCGACGGGACGGCGGCGCTGCTGCGCGGCTTCCTGAGCTGAGCAGCCGCTCCGGGACTGGCTCCCCTGGACCCGGCCCCCTCCGCGGAGTGCCGTCAGCCGAGCGGACGAATCGGCGCACGGGGTCTTGCGCTCGCACCCCGCGACCACAAAGGTATGGCAGCAGTCCATTGGAGGTGCCCCGGGGGATCGCCGTCGGGGCACGGCCGGGAAAGCCGAAAAGCCGGAAGCGTCTGAAGCATCGGAAGCGCCAACAGCGTCGGGAGCCGAGTGCCGTCATGACTGTGGATGAAACCTCGAAAGGTTCGGGCGCCCCGGCTCCCCCGGCCGTCACCGACGACTACCTGAAGCGCCGCACGCTGCGCCGCGGCAGCGCCGGCTGGCTGCTGCTGACCGGCCTCGGGGTCGCGTACGTCGTCTCCGGCGACTACTCGGGCTGGAACATCGGCCTGTCGAAGGGCGGCTTCGGCGGACTCGCCGTGGCGACGGTCCTGATGGGCACGATGTACGCCTGCCTGGTCTTCTCGCTCGCCGAACTCTCCGCCATCCTGCCGACCGCGGGCGGCGGTTACGGCTTCGCCCGCCGCGCGCTCGGCACCTGGGGCGGGTTCCTGACCGGCACCGCGATCCTCATCGAGTACGTGCTGGCGCCCGCCGCCATCTCCCTCTTCATCGGCGACTACGTCGCGTCCCTGGAACTGTTCGGCCTGACCGCCGGGTGGCCGGTCTCCCTCGTCTGCTTCGCCCTCTTCCTCGGCATCCACCTGTGGGGCGTCGGCGAGGCGCTGCGCTTCAGCCTCGCCGTCACGGCGATCGCGGTGACCGCGCTGCTCGTCTTCGCGATCGGCGCGCTCGGCGACTTCGACGCGGCCGGCCTGACCGACATCCCGGTGGACCGCACGGCCGCCGGGGCGAGTTCCTGGCTGCCGTACGGCTTCCTCGGCATCTGGGCCGCGTTCCCCTTCGGCATGTGGTTCTTCCTGGGCGTGGAGGGCGTGCCGCTCGCCGCCGAGGAGGCCAAGGACCCGGTGCGCTCGATGCCGCGGGCGCTCGCGCTCGCGATGGGCGTCCTGGTACTGCTCGCCGTGCTGACCTTCCTCGCGGCGACCGGGGCGCGCGGCGCGGCGGCCGTCCAGGAGGCGGGCAATCCGCTGGTGGTCGCGCTCCAGGGCGACGGCGCGCCGACCGCGCTCGGCCGCTTCGTCAACTACGCGGGCCTCGCCGGTCTGGTCGCCTCCTTCTTCTCGCTGATCTACGCGGGCTCGCGCCAGCTCTTCGCACTGTCCCGGGCGGGCTATCTGCCGCGTTTCCTGTCGCTCACCAGCCGCCGCAAGGCCCCGTACCTGGGGCTGCTGATCCCGGGCGCGCTCGGCTTCGCGCTGGCCGCCGGGACCGGGAACGGGGCGCGGATGCTGAACATCGCGGTGTTCGGCGCGACCATCTCGTACGCCCTGATGGCCCTCTCGCACATCGTGCTGCGCCGCCGCGAGCCGGGCCTGGAGCGGCCGTACCGGACGCCGGGCGGGGTGCTGACCTCGTCGGTCGCGTTCGTCCTCGCGCTGTCGGCGCTGGTGGCGACGTTCCTGGTGGACCGGGACGCGGCGTTCATCGCGCTCGGTGTGTACGTGATCGCGCTGGCCTACTTCGCGTTCTACAGTCGCCACCACCTGGTGGCGAGGGCGCCGGAGGAGGAGTTCGCGGCGCTCGCGGCGGCCGAGGCCGAGCTCGACCGCTGACGACCGATCACCGGCCGCTGACGACTGACGACTGACCAACCGACATGTCACCCATCGACATCCCCACGACGCGGGAGGACCCGTGCCCAAGCCGCTCATCGGCGTGACGACGTATCTGGAGCAGGCCCGCTGGGGGGTGTGGGACCTGCCGGCCGCACTGCTGCCGGCCGGCTATCCGCGGCTGGTACGGGAGAGCGGCGGTCTCGCCGCGCTGCTCCCGCCGGACGAGCCGGACGCGGCGGCCGAGGTCGTGTCCCGGCTCGACGGGCTGGTGATCGCGGGCGGCGCGGACGTCGAGCCGGTCCGGTACGGGGCCGCGCCCGACCCGCGCACCGGGCCGCCCGCGCGGGAGCGGGACGCCTGGGAACTGGCCCTGATCGAGGCGGCCCTCGCCGCCGGGACCCCGCTGCTCGGCATCTGCCGCGGCCTGCAACTCCTCAACGTGGCCCTCGGCGGCACCCTGGTGCAGCACCTGGACGGACACACCGGGGCCGTCGGCGTCATGGGCCGCCACCCGGTGGTCCCGGTGCCCGGCACCCGGTACGCCGCGCTGGTCCCCGAGACCGCGTCGGTGCCCACGTACCACCATCAGTGCGTCGACATCCTCGGCAAGAACCTGACGGTCTCCGCGCACGCCCCCGACGGCACGGTCGAGGCCGTCGAACTCCCCTCCCCCGCCTGGGTCCTGGCGGTGCAGTGGCATCCGGAGATGGGCGAGGACACGCGGGTGATGCGCGGTCTGGTGGCGGCCGCGCGCGAGCGCATGGGCTGACTGCCGCCGGGGAGCCACCAGGCACGGGAGCCATCCGGCACTGGTCCGAGCACGAGCGCGGCGGCCACTTCGCGGCGATGGAGGTGCCGGAGTCGTTCGCCGCCGACGTACGGGAGTTCTTCCTCGGCCTCGGCGGGAGCGGTACACCGGCTTGAGGACCTAAGCCCGGGGCTCCGCCCGGGTGAGCGACAGCAGGTCCCGCGCCGGACCCGTCGGCCGGTGCCCCGCGGGCCAGACCGCGCGCAGGTCGCGGGCGAGCGGCATGCCGGCGACGGGCACCGCGACCAGCCGGCGGGACGCCAGTTCCTCCGTGATGGCCAGTTCGCTCAGGACGGCCGGGCCGGCGCCACTGACCGCCGCCGCCTTCACCGCCGTGGTGGAGGCGAGTTCGAGCAGCGGCCGGGCCAGTCCCCCGTACGCGGACAGCGCCGCGTCGAGGACCTGACGGGTGCCCGAGCCGCGCTCACGCAGGATCAGCGGGGTGGCGGCGAGCTCCGCCGGGTCGAGGGCGGCGCGGCGGCGGGCCCACGGGTGGGAGGGCGCGGTGACGACGGCGAGCCGGTCGCGCGCGACGACCACCCCGTCGAGCCCGTCCGGGATGGCGAGGCCCTCCACGAAGCCGAGGTCCGCGTCCCCGGCGAGGAGCTGCCCGGCGACGGCCGCGGAGTTGCCGGCCTGGAGGGAGACGGCGGTGTCGGGGAGTCCGGCGCGCAGCGCGATCAGCCAGCCCGGCAGCAGATACTCGGCGATGGTCATGGACGCGGCCACCCGCAGCCGCGAGTCCCGCCGCCCGCGCAGCGCCTGCACCCCGGCGTCGAACGCCTCGGCCGCCTCGACGACCCGCCGTGCCCAGTCGGTGACGAGTGCCCCGGCGTCGGTGAGCCGGGACCCGCGCGGCGAGCGGTCCACCAGGGCCACGCCGAGCTGCCGCTCCATGGAGCGGATCCGGCTGCTGGCGGCGGGCTGGGTGATGCCGACCTCGCGGGCGGCGCGGCCGAGACTGCCGTGCCGGGCGACGGCGAGGAGCAGTTCGAGCGCGCCGAGGTCGGGCACCCGGTGGGACACCAGCGCGGGAAGCTCGGGCGGACGCGGCACGTTGCTCATAAAGCCAGCTTATGGCCCCATAGTCACGATGTCCCTGGTGGGGGCCGTTCTCCCGGGAGACGGTGGCCTCATGGCACCCCTCGCTCCTCCCTCCGCGACTCCCACGACTCCCACGGCTCCCACGGCTCACGTGACCCCGACGGCATCCACGGCCTCCACCGCGCGGACCGCCGAAACCATCGAGACCACCGAGACGACCGAGACGACCGAGGCCGCCCGGACCACCGAGGGCGCCGCGACCGCCCCCGCCCCTCGCTGGGCGTCGGTCCGTCACCTCGGCCCCAACTGGTACGCCTCGGTCATGGGCACCGCGATCATCGCCAACGCCGGAGCGGGCCTCCCCCTCGCGATACCCGGGCTGCGCACGGTCTGCGCCGCCGTGTGGGCACTGTCGCTCGCCGCCCTGCTCGTCCTGCTCACCGCCCGCGCCCTGCACTGGACGCACCACCGCGACCAGGCCCGGGCACATCTGCTGGACCCGGCGATGGCTCCTTTCTACGGCTGTCTGTCCATGGCGCTGCTCGCGGTCGGCGGCGGCGCGCTGATCGTCGGCCGGGACTGGATCGGCCTGCCCGCGGCCGTCGCCCTGGACACGGTGCTGTTCACGGCGGGCACGCTGATCGGCCTGGCGGCCGCGGCGACGGTGCCGTACCTGATGGTGGCCCGCCACCGGATCGACGAGGCGTCACCCGTGTGGCTGCTTCCGGTGGTGGCGCCGATGGTGTCCGCGGCGCTCGGTCCGCTGCTGCTGCCGCATCTGCCCGCGGGCGAGCCCCGGCAGACGCTGCTGCTGCTCTGCTACGCGATGTTCGGGGCCAGCCTCCTGGCCACGCTGGTCATGCTGCCGCTGCTGTTCGGGCGGCTCGCCCTGGGCTCCGCGCTGCCCCTGGCCCTGACGCCCACGCTGTTCCTGGTGCTCGGCCCGCTGGGCCAGTCGACGACGGCCGCGAACGCGTTCGCCGACGCCGCGCCGGGCGTGCTCCCCGAGCCGTACGCCCGCGGCTTCGAGGCCTTCGCCGTGCTCTACGGGGTCCCCGTGATCGGGTTCGCGCTGCTGTGGCTGGTGTTCGCGGCGGCGCTGGTGGTGCGGGCGCGCCGCCGGGGCATGGGGTTCGCGATGACGTTCTGGGCGTTCACGTTCCCGGTCGGCACCTGTGTGACGGGCGCCGAGGGACTGGCCCGGCACACGGACCTCGCACTGTTCCGCTGGCTCGCGCTCGCGCTGTACGCGCTGCTGCTGGCGGCCTGGCTGGTGGCGGCCTTCCACACCGTGCGCGGTCTGGTCAGCGGCGCACTGCTCGCAGGGCCCGGGCGAGCGACGCCGGCGCCTCGGCAAGCGACGGCCCGTACCACGTGAGGTGCCGTCCGTCGACGAGCGCGGCGGGGAGCCCGGGAAACGCCTCGGGCCCGTCGTCGCGGGTGAAGCGGTACGGCTCGTCGGGCAGGACGACGAGGTCGGGGCCGGCCGCGAGGAGTTCGTCGAGCGGGACGCGGGGGTAACGCTCGGAGTGGCCGGCGTAGAGATTGCGGACGCCGAGGCGGGCGAGCAGGTCGCCGGCGAAGGTGTCGCGGCCGAGAACCATCCACGGGCGGCGCCAGATCGGGACGACGGCGGAATACGTCAGGTCGCCGGGGGTGACGGCGGCCCAGGCGGCCTCGGCCTCGTCGAGCCACCCGGGCCGGGCGCGTACGCCGCAGGCGGCGAGGACCCGGCCGAGTTCGGCGAACGCCTGCTCCAGGGTGCGGATCCCGGTGACCAGGACGCGGAGTCCGGCGGCGCGCAGGGCGTCGAGGTCGGCGGCCCGGTTCTCCTCCTCGTTGGCGAGGACGAGGTCGGGGCGCAGGGCGGCGATCCCGGCCGTGTCGGGGTTCTTGGTGCCGCCGATCCGCGCGGCGCCACCGAGGTCCGCCGGGTGCGTGCACCAGTCGGTGACGCCGACGAGGGTGCCGGGCTGCGTGGAGACGGCGACGGCCTCCGTGAGCGACGGCACCAGGGACACGACCCTCAGGGGCGCGGGCGCTCCGCTCATCCCTCCGCGGCCTCGATGTGGTCGCCGACGGCCACGAACAGCAGCCGGGTGCCGGGCGCGGTGGCCCGCCAGCGGTGCCGGACCCCGCCGGACAGGTAGAGGGTGTCGCCGCGGCCCAGCCGGTACGCGCTGCCCTCGGCCTCGACGGCGACCGCACCGTCCGCGACGTACAGCAGCTCGTCGTTGCGGTGCAGGAACTCCCGGCCCGCGTCCTGCTCGCCGGTGACCTCCAGGGCCTGCATCTGGTGCCGGCCGCGCACGAGGGGCCGCAGGCCGGACCCGGCCTCGCCCAGCTCCTCGGCGGCCCGGACGACGTCGACGGTACGGGCGGCCTCGGCGGCGGCGAGCAGTTCGGAGGCGGTGGTGTCCAGGGCCTCGGCGACCCGCTGGAGCGAGCGGTCGCTGGGGCGGGCCCGCTCGTTCTCGATCTGGCTGAGGAAGGGCACGGACAGGCCGCTGCGCTGGGCCACGACGGCCAAGGTGAGCTGGAGCGCCCGGCGGCGCCGCTTGACGGCCGCGCCCACGCGCGGTGACTCCTTGTCGTCCATGTCGGCCCCCTCCCTCGTATCTCTCGTGTCCCGTGCCCGGGCTCTACTGGTCGGTTACCTGAACCTTACGCAGCTTTCGGGCGGGGTTTCGCGTCGTAGCGGAAAGGGGCGGCCACCGAACACCACCTCAGCCTCCAGCCGGCCGACGGATCGCGTGCGGCAGCCGCGCCGGCCATGACCGTGGTCGGCAAC
>NZ_JBEYHT010000095.1:0-20170 GCF_040635425.1 Streptomyces laurentii
GCGGCGGGGCGGGGGGCGTGTGTGGCGGGGGGGCTCCCCCCCCGGGGCCGGGGGTTCCCCCCCCCCTGGCCGCCCAACTAGCCACCGCCCTTGTGGGGGGGGGGGGCCCCCGCGAACCCGGCGGCCCCCCCGGCCCTTTCGTGTGTCCTGGACCGTCCCGGGTCGAAATGTCGGGCGATCCACCCCAGACTGGGATAGATCATGCGATGTCGGAGCGTGAGGTCCCGGCTACGGTCGGGGAGGAGGTGCGGTATGCGCGCGCGGCATCGCGGGGTTCGCGGGCTCGTCTCGGTCGGCGCCCTCCTCGTCGGGCTCGCCGGTCTGTCCGTCGCCGCCGATCTGCACGCCGCGCCCGATCCGCCCGCCCGGGTCCGGGTCACGGACCCCGTCGGGACCGGGGCGGTGTCGGCGTCCGGGGCCGGGGGAGCGGCCCACGGCTCCGGCCCCGCGCCGAGGGACGGAGAGGGGGAGACGGAGGGCGGCGGGGCGCGGCAGGACGCCGGACCGTCCTGCCGGGTGGTCGCCCAGGGGTCCGTGGTCACGGCCCACTGCCGGAATCCCGACCCCGCCACCGACCGGGTCCGGCTGCACGTGGAATGCGCCCGCTGGTGGGACGTGGACAGCGACAGCGCCCCCGTCGACGTCGACCCGGCCGACTTCGCGCGGGTGACCGGCCGCTGCTGGAAGGAGATCCGCTCGGCCTGGGTCACCCACGCGCCGGTGGGGCGGGGGCCGGACGGGCTTACGGCTCCGGAGTCCCCGGACTCTTCGGAGAACCCTGTGCCTTCGAGGGCTCCTGCGTCTCCAGGGGCTCCTCGGCCTTCGGGGGCTCTTCCGTCTTCGGCACGCGCAGGCACATGAACGGATAGCCGGCCGCCTCCGTCGCCGCCCGCTCGCCGTCGCCCGCGTGGATCGCCTCCACCAGGCGCGTGTGGTCCATGTGGTTCTCCGGGCGCAGCGTCTCGCCCACGTCCTCCCGCAGCCACGCGCGCAGCACGTGGCCCAGGTCCGCGTAGATCTCCAGGAGTACGTCGTTGTGCGAGGCGACCACCACCGCGTGGTGGAAGGCCGCGTCCGCCGTGACGAACTCCTCCGCGTCCCGCGCGTCCCAGGCCTCCTCGCGGCGCAGCAGCAGCGCGTCGAGCTGCTTGAGGTCCCGGTCGGTGCGCCGTTCGGCGGCGAGCCGGGCCGCCGAGGACTCCAGGGTGGCGCGCAGTTCGGCCACGTGCCGGGGGTCCGAGCCGGCGAACCGGCGGTGCATCACCCCGGCCAGTTCACTCGTCGCCACCACGTAGGTGCCCGAGCCCTGGCGGATGTCGAGCAGCCCGTTGTGGGCGAGCGCGCGGACCGCCTCGCGGACGGTGTTACGGGCGACGCCGAGCTGGTCGACCAGTTCCGGTTCCGTCGGGATCCGTGTGCCGACCGGCCACTCGCCCGAGGTGATCTGGTTCCGCAGCTGGGTGATCACCTGGTCGGAGAGCCCGCTGCGCCGTGGCTGGCCGAGCGCCATGCCCGTACCTCCTGTCCGCCCCGTTCATCCGGTGCGTCGTGGTGTCCCGTGATCGACTGTTCAAGGTGGGACAATCAATCATCCCATGATTCTATGATGTGTCTTATGCCTGACGAGCCCCAGACACTCGACCACGCCACCAGGACGCCTCCTGGACGGCCCGGTGACCGCTCCCGCGGCGCCGACGGCGCCCCGGCCGCCGCCGATTCTGCCGCACCCGCCGGACCCGCCCGCTGGGTCGGTCGGTTCGTCGCCGTCGGACTCGTCCTGGCCGCCCTCAACCTGCGCCCGGCCATCACCAGCCTCGGCGCCCTGCTCGAAGAGGTCAGCCAGGGCCTCCACATGAGCGGCAGCGTGGCCGGCGTCCTCACCTCCGTACCCTCGCTCTGCTTCGCCGTGTTCGGCATCACCGCCCCGCGCCTCGCCGGCCGCTTCGGCCCCGGGGCCGTCGTCGCCGCCGGCATGGCCGCGATCTGCGCGGGCCTGGCCCTGCGCCCCTTCGCGAGCGGCACCGTCACCTTCCTCGCCGCGAGCGCCCTCGCCCTCATGGGCATCGCGCTCAGCAACGTCCTCATGCCGGTCATCGTCAAGAAGTACTTCCCGGACCGCATCGGCAGCATGACCGGCCTCTACTCGATGGCCCTGGCCATGGGCACCTCGGTGGCCGCCGCCGCGACCGTGCCCCTGACCGGGGCCCTCGGCGGCAGCTGGCGGCTCGGCCTCGGCGTCTGGGCGGCGCTCGCCGCCGTCGCCGTCCTGGCGTGGCTGCCCCTGGTCCGCGACCGCGCGACGACGCCGGGCGGCCCGCGCGTGATCACCGGGAAGGGCGGTGCCGCCGGGAAGGGCGGTGCCGCCGGGAAGGGCGGTGCCGCCGGTACGGGCGAACCGGGCGCCGCACCGGCCGGAAGCACGGCCGGAACCGCGGCCGAGACAGCGACCGGAGCCGAGGCGGCGGTGCCGTCCGCCGTCGCGCCCCGGGTGACCCGGAGCCGTACCGCCTGGGCGCTCGGCGCCTTCTTCGGCCTCCAGTCCACCGGCGCGTACATCACCATGGGCTGGATCCCGCAGATCTTCCGCGACTCAGGCGTCTCCGCCGAGACCGCGGGCGTGCTCCTCGCCGTCACCATGGTCATGGGCGTGCCGCTGGCCTTCGTCATCCCCCGCCTCGCCACCCGGATGCGCACCCAGGGCCCCATCGTCATCGCCCTCGGCCTGTGCGGCCTCACCGGCTACACCGGTCTCTACCTCGCCCCGGCCGGCGGCGCCTGGGTCTGGGCCCTGCTGCTGGGCGTCTCCAACTGCGCCTTCCCGCTCGCCCTCACCATGATCGGGCTGCGCTCGCGCACCGGTGCCGGCGTCGTGAAGCTCTCCGCCTTCGCGCAGAGCGTCGGCTACCTCATCTCCATCCCCGGACCGCTCCTGGTCGGCGTGCTCTACCAGCACAGCGGTGGCTGGGGCCTGCCCGTCATGCTGATGGGCGGCCTGCTGATCCCGCAGATGATCGTCGGCACCCTCGCCGGGAGGGACCGGACGGTCGAGGACGAATGCTGAGATGCGAGACTGAGCCCATGCCCGTACTCGAACCGAACCCCCCGAACGGTCAGAAGAAGCTGCTCATCGTGCTCGGCGCGATGCTCGGCATCTCGGCCGTGATCGCCGTCATCGCCACGGTCGTATCGCCCTGACCCGCTGATCCACCCACCGTCCCACCCCCGGCCCCCGGGCGCGCGGGGTCCCTGTCATCGCCGCGCACTACGGCATGTCGGGGACCGACAACCTCTGGTATGAGCTGTGGCTGTACAAGGGCGACCTCGTCCTCTCCTTCCACCTCGCCGTCGGCGGATACGCCGCCCTGTGGACCACCGGCACCGGCGGGCGGGGAGCGACCGCCTGGATGCAGAACGGCGGCGACTTCGTGAGCTACGACCGGGACGGCGGGCCCCTGTGGGCCCTGGGCGCGAACGGCTGCGGCTCCCAGGGGGCCTGGCTCCGGGTCCAGCGCGACGCCAACCTCGTCCTGTACACCCGTGGCCGGACGCCGATCCGGGCCCTGAACGACGGCCCCTCCTCGCGCCCGTGCCGAGCCGGCCCGGGGGTCGCCCGTGGCGGGCCGCGGACCGGGAAGGTGGGGCTGCCCCCACCATCCCCTAGGGGGCGATTCTCAGGGTCGCATGGGTGGATCACCTGATGGGCCGGAGCCCGCGCGCTCCGTAGCGTGGGAGTCCACACGGAGATCCCGACCACGGAGGCGGCCATGACGGCGCGAACCCACACCGGCGTCCGGCCCATGGCGGCCGGCACCGCCACCCGGCTTCCCTGGTGGGCGCTGTCGCTGTCCATGGTCGCGTTCGCCGCGCTCTTCGTGTTCATGGCGGGCCAGGGCGAGGCGCGGGCGACCGCCGGCGACGCGGCCGACGAGGGCGTCGGCGGCGTCCTCACGCGCGTCCAGCAGATCCAGCATTCGCTGTCACGCTGAAGCCTCCACCGTCTCCCGGTCGAGCCGGGGCGTTTCGTGCGAAGCTGGGCCCATGAGCGTCGACACACCCCGCAGGATCGTGCTGCTTCGACACGCCAAGGCGGACTGGCCCCAGACCTCCGACCACGAGCGCCCGCTCGCCGAGCGCGGCCGTACGGACGCCCCCGTCGCGGGCCGCAGACTGGCCGACACCGGGATCGGCTTCGACCTGGCCCTCTGCTCGACCGCGCTGCGGACGCGCGAGACCTGGAAGCTGGCCGTCCAGGAGCTGCCCGAGCGCCCGAAGACCGTCTACGAGGAGCGGATCTACGAGGCCTCGCCCGGCGAGCTCATCGCCCTGCTCAACGAGACCCCGGACGCCGTCGCCGACCTGCTGCTCGTCGGCCACAACCCCGGCATGCACGGGCTCGCCGACATCCTCACGGGCCGGTCCGAGGGCGACGCCCTGGCCCGGATGAACCAGGTCGGCTTCCCGACTGCGGCCTTCGCCGTCCTCACCTTCGACGGCTCCTGGAAGTCCGTCGAGCCCGGCACCGGGACCCTCGTCGACTTCTGGACCCCGCACGCCTGAGCCCACCCGCCCCGCCCGGACCCGGCATATTCCCGGGCTCGGGCCGGACGCGCGGACCCGGGGGCACTCGCGTCCTGGGGGAGCCGGACGCACCGCATCATGCGGCGGCGGCCCCGGCTCCCGTACCTCCCGTACTCCCGAAGCGACCGCGACCGGGCCCGTACGGCCCGGACCGCGAACGTACGCCCGGACCGCGCCCGCCGTCAGCTCAGCAGCTCGCCCGTGCCGCCGTCCGCCGCCTCGACCTCTTCGCGGGTGATCCCGAGCAGATAGAGGACCGTGTCCAGGAAGGGCACGTTCACCGCGGTGTGCGCGGCCTCGCGCACCACCGGCTTGGCGTTGAAGGCCACTCCGAGGCCCGCCGTGTTCAGCATGTCCAGGTCGTTGGCGCCGTCGCCGATCGCGACCGTCTGCGCCAGCGGGACGCCCGCCTCCTCGGCGAAGCGGCGCAGCAGCCGCGCCTTGCCCGCCCGGTCCACGATCTCCCCGGTGACCCGGCCGGTGAGCTTGCCGTCCTCGATCTCCAGGGTGTTGGCCTGGGCGAAGTCGAGCCCGAGCCGCTCCCGCAGATCGTCGGTGACCTGCGTGAACCCGCCGGAGACCACGCCCACCTGGTAGCCGAGCCGCTTGAGGGTACGGATCAGGGTGCGCGCCCCGGGCGTCAGCCGCACCTCGGCGCGGACCTTGTCCACCACCGAGGCGTCCAGGCCCGCCAGCAGCGCCACCCGCGCGTGCAGGGACTGTTCGAAGTCCAGCTCGCCGCGCATCGCCGCGGCCGTCACCTCGGCGACCTTGTCCTCGCAGCCCGCGTGCGCCGCGAACAGCTCGATCACCTCGTCCTGGATCAGCGTCGAGTCGACGTCCATGACGACGAGCCGCTGGGCCCGGCGGTGCAGCCCGGCGGAGACGACGGCCACGTCCACGCCGACCGTGTGCGCCTCGACGGCCAGCGCCGTGCGCAGCTCCTCCGTACCGCAGCCCGAGACGGCGAACTCGACCGCCGTCACCGGGTACTTGGCCAGCCGGAAGATACGGTCGATGTTGCCGCCCGCCCCGGCGATCCTGGCCGCTATGGCCGCCGTCTGCTCGGCGGTCAGCGGGTGACCGAGGACGGTGACGTGCGAGCGGCCCTCGCCGCGCGGACGGTTGTCACCGGTGCCCGAGATGATCTCGGCTTGAAGCTTCATGGACTCGGCCCAGCTGTGCACGGTCGCCCGCAGCTCGCCCTGCGAGGCCACCGTCGGCTCGGTGACCAGTGCGCACAGGACGAGCCGGCCCCGGGACACGACCTGCTCGATGTCCACGACGTCGACGGAGTAGGCGGCGAGGGTGTCGAAGAGACCGGCGGTGATCCCGGGCCGGTCCTTCCCGAAGATCTTGACCAGAAGAGTGGGTACGTCCGCGGCGGGGACGGCTGAGGTCTGCGATGCGCTCATGGTGCTTCCACCGTATCGGGCACTCGGTGCCACCCGCCGCCCGTCCCGACTGACGGACACGACCGTGAGCCTCCTGCCCGTCCACCCCGCCGCCGACCTGCTTTTACCCGCCGCGATCCACCGCGCGTGTGCGGACTTGCGCGAGATATCGGTCGTGCGCAAGCTCTTCACGCGGCCCGACTTTCGGATTCCGGGGGCGGCCTGAAATAGTTCCCCCGGATGTTCACCATCCCTGGGCTCCCGGCGACGGGGGTGCATCGGGGGACACACAGTGGGGCGTGGAGTGCCAGAACTCGTACTGGAATTGAACGGAAGGACCTGGACTCTCGATCCGTCCAGGTCGTACACCCTGGGCCGGGACCCCCAGGGCGACCTGGTGATCGACGACGCCAGGGTCTCGTGGCGGCACGCCACCATCAGCTGGGGCGGCCGGAGCTGGGTCATCGAGGACCACGGCTCGACGAACGGCACGTATCTGCAGGGGCAGCGGATCCACCAGGTGGAGATAGGCCCCGGCTCGGCCGTGAACCTCGGCAACGCCACCGACGGTCCGCGCCTGAACCTCGCCGCCGCCGGTGCTCCGGCCGCGCGGCAGCAGGCGCCGCAGCCGCAGGCTCAGCAGGTCCAGCAGGCCCCGCACGCGGTGCCGCAGCAGCAGGCCGCGCCGCAGCCCGTACAGCAGCCCGCGCACCAGGCGCCGCCGCAGCAGGCGCAGCAGCAGTGGCAGCAGCCGGCCGCGCAGCAGCAGATGCCGCCGCAGGTCCAGCAGGCCCCGCACGCGGTCCCGCAGCAGCCGCCGCAGGCCTCGTACCAGAAGCCGGCCGACGTCCAGGGCGCGGCACCGGTCCACGGCGACCGCAGCCCCACGACCTTCCACCAGCTCGCCCTCGACCGGGTCATGCGCATCGGCCGTGCCCTGGAGAACGAGCTGGTCGTCTCCGACCTTCAGGTCTCGCGGCACCACGCCGAGTTCCACGCGACCCCCGACGGCCGCTTCCAGATCCGCGACCTCGGCTCGCACAACGGCACGTACGTCAACGGTCAGCC
Organism: Streptomyces laurentii; assembly: GCF_040635425.1. NCBI lineage: Bacteria > Bacillati > Actinomycetota > Actinomycetes > Kitasatosporales > Streptomycetaceae > Streptomyces > Streptomyces laurentii. The sequence goes on from NZ_JBEYHT010000095.1 coordinate 7,041, forward strand.
GATCCCCAAGGGCGGCACCGCCGTCCTCGGCCCGAACGACATCGTCGGCGTCGGCCACTCCACCTTCCGGATCGTCGGCAACCAGCTCGAGGAGTTCGTCGACACCGGTGCGGTCTCCTTCTCCGCGCGCCACCTCACGGTGACCGTCGACGGCGGCAAGCAGATCCTCAAGGACGTCACCTTCGGCGTCCCCGAGAAGTCGCTGATCGGCGTCATCGGCCCGTCCGGCTCCGGCAAGTCGACCCTGCTGAAGGCGCTGACCGGTTACCGGCCGGCCGACCAGGGTGACGTCCTCTACGACAACCGCAGCCTGTACAAGCAGTTCGCCGAGCTGCGCCAGCGCATCGGTCTGGTCCCGCAGGACGACATCCTGCACAAGGAACTGACCGTCCAGAAGGCCCTGCGGTACGCGGCCAAGCTCCGCTTCCCCGGCGACACCGCCACGGCCGAGCGCGAGGCCCGGATCAGCGAGGTGCTGCGCGAGCTCAAGCTCGACATCCACAAGGAGAAGAAGGTCACCTCCCTCTCCGGTGGCCAGCGCAAGCGTGTCTCCGTGGCCCTGGAGCTGCTGACGAAGCCGTCGCTGATCTTCCTGGACGAGCCGACCTCCGGCCTCGACCCGGGTATGGACCGCGACGTCATGCAGCTGCTGCGCGGCCTCGCCGACGACGGCCGCACGGTCCTCGTCGTCACCCACTCGGTGGCCGAGCTGGCGCTGTGCGACAAGCTGCTCGTGATGGCGCCCGGCGGCTCGGTGGCCTACTTCGGCCCGCCGGACGAGGCGCTCAACTTCTTCGGCTACTCCACCTGGGCCGACGTCTTCTCCGCGTTCGAGAACTACCGCGACTACGACTGGGCGGGCCGCTGGAAGGGCTCGCAGCACTACCAGATGTACGCGGCGGAGATCGACGCCGTCGCCGCCCAGCCGGTGCAGATGCCGCAGCACGCGCAGCAGGCGATGACCAGGCCGCCCAAGCCGCAGGGCTGGGGCTCCCAGCTGTGGACCCTGATCCGCCGCTACGTGTCGGTGATCGCCTCCGACAAGGGCTTCCTCGCCCTCATGGTGATCCTCCCGGCCGTCCTCGGCGGGGTGTCCGCGGTCATCCCGGCCACCTACGGCCTGGCGCCGCCCACGCCGCCCGCCCGGTTCAACGGCGCCGCCGGCACGATCATGCTGATCCTCACCGTCGGCATGTGTTTCTCGGGCGCCGCGAACTCGGTCCGTGAGCTGATCAAGGAACGGGTCATCTACGAACGGGAACGCGCCACCGGCCTGTCCCGCTCCGCGTACCTGATGTCCAAGGTGATCGTCCTCGGCCTCATCACGGCCTTCCAGGGCGTCATCATCTGCGGCATCGGCTTCACCCCGCGCAAGATGCCCGCCGAGGGCCTGATCATGCCGCCGGCCCTCGAACTGTGCCTGGTGGTCATCGCGCTCGGCCTCACCTCGATGATGGTCGGCCTGGTCATCTCCTCGCTGGTGAAGACCGCCGAGAAGACCATGCCGCTGCTGGTCATGTTCGCCATCGTGCAGGTCGTCTTCACCGGTGTGCTGTTCCAGGTGTACGACTCGCCGGGCCTGGAGCAGTTCGCCTGGCTGATGCCGTCCCGCTGGGCCATCGGCGGCGCGGCCACGACCCTGGACCTGGGCCACCTGATGGCCCCGTGGGACCCGAAGAACCCCACCGACCTGGACCCGCTGTGGGAGCACAGCGCCGGCCAGTGGGGCTTCGACATCGGCGTGCTGCTGCTCATGACGGCGGTGCTCGGTGTCCTGGTCGCGCGGCTGTTGCGCCGCCACGAGCCCGAGGTCATGCGCAAGTAACGACCGCGGAGCCACCTGTACGCCGAAGGGCGGCACCCCTCGCGGGGGGTGCCGCCCTTCGGCGTACGCGGGTACGGACGATCAGTACGCGCTGTTGACGTTGTCGATGGTGCCGTAGCGGTCGGCCGCGTAGTTGCAGGCGGCGACGATGTTGGCGACCGGGTCGTACTGGTCGAACTTCGTACCGGGGATGTGGTACGTCTTGAACGTCGGGTAGATCACCTGGAGCAGGCCCTTGGAGGGGATGCCGTTGACGGCGTTGATGTCCCAGTTGTTGATCGCCATCGGGTTGCCGCTGGACTCACGCATCACGTTCTTGTAGATGCCGTGGTACGTACCCGGGATGTCGTGCTTGTTCATGATGTCGAGGGACTCACGGATCCAGCCGTCGAGGTTGTTCGCGTACACCGGCGCGCGGGTGGCGGAACGGTTCGCGGCGGCCTGCTCGGCGGCGCGCTTCGCGGCGGCGGCCTGCGCCGTGGCCTTCGCCTCGGCGGCGGCCTTGGCCTTGTCGGCGACGGCCTGCTTCTGCAGGTCGGCGGCGACCTTGGCGTCGGACGCCAGCTTCGCCTGGTAGGTGACGATGCCGTGCTCGTTCTTCAGGCTGGTGGCCAGGGCCTTCGCCTGCGGGCTGTTCGCGTCGTACGACCACGTGACGTGCTGGGTGTTGTTGAGCGCCTGGGGCTCGGTCTGGGCCGAACCGCCGCCACCGGGGACGAGAGTGAAGCCGAGCGCCGCGGCGCTCAGTGCGGCGACGCCGGCGATCGCGGCCTTGTGGGTCTTCTTCAGACCGCGCAGGGGGTTGTTCGCAGACATGCAGGACTACCTCTTCGAATCGCTGGGAGTCGCTCAGGCCGGGCGGCGCTGCGCCTGGCTCGGCGGCGACGAAGGCAATTCTTAGCGGCCGCAAAATGCCCTGGCAAAGATGTGACGTACGATCCCCGGTAGTGGATCAGGGGCCGCACCCGAACGGCCCAGAACCACTCGGGATCCGGCCCCAACGGCACTCACTTGGCCTTTGCCCTTCCACTAGGGACATTCGTAAGTGACCTGGGTCCTATGCGCGGCCTCACATCGGCCGGGGGGTGACGTCACTGGATGTTGCATGAGCAATGCGCACGGTGAGGCCACTCCCGGGCAGGCTTCCCCGGCCACCCCACAGGCCCCGCCCCGCGGCCCCCGCACCCCGCGCGCGTACCCGTCCCTCTCTCCGTACGCGCGCGTGAGGGCGGCCCCGGCCGGCCCCGCGCCGTACCCGGCGGGCGGGCCCTTCGGCGTAGGTCTCCGGGCCCAGGTCGCCGCGGTCCCCGGACGGATACGGACTGTCACACCCCACGGGTACGGTGAAACCATGAGTCACCGACCGAGCTCCGGTCTCGCCGCCGTGAGCAGCGCGCTGCTGGCGATGAACCGCCGGATGGAGGTCCGCGACGTCCTCAAGACGATCGTCGCCTCCGCCCGGGAACTCCTCGACGCCGAGTACGCGGCCCTCGGCGTCCCCGACGACCACGGGGGCTTCGCCCAGTTCGTCGTCGACGGCGTCACCGAGGAGCAGTGGCGCGCCATCGGCCCGCTGCCCCGGCAGCACGGCATCCTCGCCGCCATGCTCGACAAGGCCGAGCCCGAGCGGCTCGCCGACGTCCGCAAGGACCCCCGCTTCGAGGGCTGGCCCGACACCCACCCCGCGATGTCCGACTTCCTCGGCCTGCCCGTCCGCGACGGCGACGAGACCCTCGCCGCCCTCTTCCTCGCCAACAAGCGCTGCCCCAAGCCGGAGGGCAGCTGCGGCTTCACCGCCGAGGACGAGGAGCTGCTCACCCTCCTCGCCCAGCACGCCGCCATCGCGCTCACCAACGCCCGGCTCTATGAGCGCAGCCGCGAGCTGACCATCGCCGAGGAGCGCTCCCGGCTCGCCCACGAGCTGCACGACGCGGTCAGCCAGAAGCTGTTCTCGCTCCGGCTCACCGCCCAGGCCGCCGCCGCCCTCGTCGACCGCGACCCCGCCCGCGCCAAGGGCGCCCTGCAGCAGGTCGCCGAGCTGGCCGGCGAGGCCACCGAGGAGCTGCGCGCCGCCGTCGTCGAGCTGCGCCCCGCCGCCCTCGACGAGGACGGCCTGGTCCACACCCTCCGTACCCAGGTCCAGGTCCTCGACCGCGCCCACACCGCGCGCGTCACCTTCGACGGCTCCGGCATCCGCGCCCTGCCCGCCGCCCAGGAGGAGGCCCTGCTCCGCGTCGCCCAGGAGGCCCTGCACAACGCGCTGCGGCACTCCGGCGGCGAGCTGGTCACCGTCTCCCTGACCCGCGGCGCCACCGGCACCCTGCTCACCGTCACCGACGACGGCACCGGCTTCGACCCGACGACCGTCCGCAGCGCCGGCCGCCACCTCGGCCTGGTGTCCATGCGCGACCGGGCCGACGGTGTCGGCGGCCGGCTCACCGTGACCTCGGCCCCGGGCCAGGGCACCACGATCGAGATGGAGGTCCCCGGTGGCTGAACGGATCCGGGTCCTGCTCGTCGACGACCACCAGGTCGTCCGCCGCGGCCTGCGCACCTTCCTGGAGGTCCAGGACGACATAGAAGTGGTGGGGGAGGCGGCCGACGGCGCCGAGGGCGTCGCCCGCGCCGAGGAGCTGCGGCCCGACGTCGTCCTCATGGACGTCAAGATGCCCGGCACCGACGGCATCGAGGCCCTGCGCCGGCTGCGCGACCTCGGCAACCCCGCGCGCGTCCTGATCGTCACCAGCTTCACCGAGCAGCGCACCGTGATCCCCGCGCTGCGGGCCGGCGCGAAGGGGTACGTCTACAAGGACATCGACCCCGACGCCCTGGCCGGCGCCATCCGCTCCGTCCACGCCGGGCACGTCCTGCTCCAGCCCGAGGTCGCCGGCGCGCTCCTCACCCAGGACGACCACGGCTCCGGCGGGGGCACCGGGCGCGGCTCCACGCTGACCGAACGGGAGCGGGAGGTGCTGGGCCTGATAGCGGACGGCCGCTCCAACCGCGAGATCGCCCGCGCGCTCGTCCTGTCCGAGAAGACGGTCAAGACGCACGTCTCGAACATCCTCATGAAGCTGGACCTCGCCGACCGGACCCAGGCCGCGCTCTGGGCCGTACGGCACGGCATGACGACATAGAAACGGCATGACGACACAGAAGGGGAACGCGGCCGGCCGCCGTCCGACTGGGCACGGCCGTTCCCCTTTTCATACTGTCGGGCGTATGTCCCCCGTTCGGCGCAACCTCCCGGGGGTGGCGGCGTTCTTCAGGGCGTGCTGCGGCGGACCGGCCGCAGCGACGACCAGGAGGAACTTCACGTGATCAGCATCAAGAAGGCCGCAGCCCTCACCATGATCGCCGGCGGCATCGTCGCCGCCGGTGCCGGCGCCGCCTCCGCCGACTCGGGCGCCCAGGGGAAGGCCGTCTGCTCGCCGGGCGTCGCCTCCGGCAACGTGGTGCAGGCCCCGGTCCACGTCCCCGTGAACGTCTCCGGCAACACGATCGACGTGATCGGCCTGCTCAACCCGGCCTTCGGCAACGGCGCCGTCAACGGCTGACGCCCCCGAAACTCCCGGCCCCCGGACGATCCCCCGGGGGCCGGGCCTTTTGCTGTCCGTCGCACCGAGCGGTGCGAGGAACGGGGAGAGGGCTCCTACAGGCCCCGCTCCTTCTCGCGCTCGCGCTCCCTGTCCTCGACGTACGCGTTGTAGGCGGCGACCTGGGCCCGCCGCGCGACCCGCTCCACCGGCCGCAACGCCTCTCCTCGGGCCGCCATCTCGCCCGCGCTCACCGCGCCGCCATGGCCGTCGTACGCCAGATCGACGAGCATCCCGATCCGCCGGGCCAGCTCCAGCACCCGGACCGCGCGCGGCGGATACCCCGGGGCCAGGATCTCGCTGCCGGCCTCCGCACGGGCCCGGTACGCGTCCCGCGCCGCCTCGGCCGCCGGCCCGGACGCCGCGACGTCGAGCCGGGTCAGCACCAGCGTCGCGTCCCGCAGCGCCTCCGCCAGCTCCCGCTCCGCCTCGCCGAGCGAGGGCACGTCCGCCGGCGGAGCCTCCCGTACCGGCAGACAGTGCCAGACGACCGTCACATGCCGGTCACCCGGCGGCCCCACTTCCGAGACCTCCGGCACCAGCCCGTACGGCGCGCCGAAACCGACCACCGCCTCCTCCGCCGCCAGCGCCCGAGCGTTGAACTCCGGCGGACCGCTCAGCCCCAGCGGATGCCCCGGCGCCGGCAGCGCCAACCGCCACCCGGTCACCCCGAGCCGCCGCAGCCGCCCCAGCGCCAGCGTCAGGCCCACCGGCCCCGCCTCGCCCGGCAGCCCCTCCACGCGGTGTACCGCGTCCTCCCCGACAATCGCGAGCGCCGCGTCGTCCGGCGACACCGTCCCGGCCAGCAGGGCATTGCCCCAGGCGGCCAGACGTCCTGAGCGTGGTTCCGAATGCATCCCCCAAGCCTAGGAGATGGCCCTTGCGCGCCTGGTCCGTACGAGCGGAGATCCCCGGAACGTGCCCCACTCGCCTCTTGCCCGACGTCCGGAATCCTCTCTCGTACTTCTTCGCCGCAACGGCATGAATCCCGCCCAAAGCCAGCCCTAGGGACCGGCCCGGCCCGCCGGTGGCGTAGGTTCTTACCTGGACGCCGCGCCCATCGGCGCTTGGCGACGACACGACTCGACCGCAAGGGGAGACAACGCGCTCATGAGCGATGTACTGGAGCTGGTGGACGTATCCGTGGTCCGCGACGGACGTGCTCTGGTGGACGACGTCTCCTGGTCGGTCAAGGAAGGGCAGCGCTGGGTCATCCTCGGCCCCAACGGCGCCGGCAAGACCACCCTTCTGAACGTCGCGTCCAGCTACCTCTACCCCACCACCGGTTCCGTCACGATCCTCGGTGACCGCCTCGGCTCCGTCGACGTCTTCGAGCTGCGCCCGCGCATCGGTATCGCCGGCATCGCCATGGCGGAGAAGCTGCCCAAGCGCCAGACGGTCCTCCAGACGGTCCTCACCGCCGCGTACGGCATGACCGCCACCTGGAACGAGGACTACGACCCGGTCGACGAGGAGCGCGCCAAGGCGTTCCTCGACCGGCTCGGCATGACCGAGTACCTGGACCGCAAGTTCGGCACCCTGTCCGAGGGCGAGCGCAAGCGCACCCTGATCGCCCGCGCGATGATGACCGACCCCGAGCTGCTGCTCCTCGACGAGCCCGCCGCGGGTCTCGACCTCGGCGGCCGCGAGGACCTGGTACGCCGCCTCGGCCGGCTCGCCCGTGATCCGTACGCCCCCTCGATGATCATGGTCACGCACCACGTCGAGGAGATCCCCCCGGGCTTCACCCACGTCCTGATGATCCGCCAGGGCAAGGTCCTCGCCGCCGGACCGATGGAGACCGAGCTGACCTCCCGCAACCTCTCCCACTGCTTCGGCCTCCCGCTCGTCGTCGAGCACCACGGCGAGCGCTACACCGCCAAGGGCCTCCCGCTCAAGTAACGGCCGAGCGGCCGAGCGGCCAGGGCCGCGTGACCGGACGACGGTCCGCCCGCCCGACGCCCCTCCGCCGAAGCCGCCACGGGGCGCCGCGTCCGTACAGAGCCCGGCGTCCGTTCGGGCGTACGGGCAGGTGTTCGGCCCGGCATCCGGCCCGGTCCGGCCGGGCCCTGTCCCCGGCTGCCGCACCGCCCTACCATGACCTTGTGGACATCGACGCATGGATCTGGTGGCTGATCGGAGCGGTGGGGCTCGGCATCCCTCTCGTCCTCACCGCGATGCCGGAGTTCGGCATGCTCGCCGTCGGCGCGATCGCGGGAGCGGGGACCGCCGCGCTCGGTTTCGGGATCGTCGCCCAGGTGGTGGTCTTCGCCGTGGTCTCCGTCGCGCTCATCGCGGTCGTCAGACCCATCGCCGCCCGCCACCGCAGCGACCGGCCCGGTCTCACCACCGGCGTCGACGCCCTGAAGGGCCGTCAGGCCGTCGTCCTGGAACGCGTCGACGGCAGCGGCGGCGGCCGCATCAAGCTGGCCGGAGAGGTCTGGTCCGCCCGCGCCCTCGACTCCGGGCAGAGCTTCGAACCCGGCGAACAGGTCGATGTCGTCGATATCGACGGCGCGACCGCGGTCGTCATGTGACCGAACCTCACCCATGACGCTCCGCCATCTGGGAAACTCGATCATCATCTGGTCCATCAACCGGCAGCGAAGGGCACAGGCAACACGATGTCAGCCATCATCATCGTCCTGATCATTCTGGTGGTGCTTGTCTTCATCGCCCTGATCAAGACCATCCAGGTCATTCCACAGGCGAGCGCGGCCATCGTCGAACGGTTCGGCCGCTACACCCGCACCCTCAACGCCGGTCTGAACATCGTCGTCCCGTTCATCGACCGCATCCGCAACCGGATCGACCTGCGCGAGCAGGTCGTCCCGTTCCCGCCGCAGCCGGTGATCACCCAGGACAACCTGGTCGTCAACATCGACACCGTCATCTACTACCAGGTGACGGACGCGCGTGCCGCGACCTACGAGGTCGCCAGCTACATTCAGGCCATCGAGCAGCTCACCGTCACCACCCTCCGCAACATCATCGGCGGCATGGACCTGGAGCGGACCCTGACCTCCCGCGAGGAGATCAACGCGGCGCTGCGCGGTGTCCTCGACGAGGCCACCGGCAAGTGGGGCATCCGCGTCAACCGCGTCGAGCTCAAGGCGATCGAGCCGCCGACCTCCATCCAGGACTCGATGGAGAAGCAGATGCGCGCCGACCGTGACAAGCGCGCCGCGATCCTCACCGCCGAGGGCATCCGCCAGTCGCAGATCCTGACCGCCGAGGGCGAGAAGCAGTCCGCGATCCTGCGCGCCGAGGGCGAGTCGCGGGCCGCGGCCCTCAAGGCCGAGGGTGAGGCGCAGGCCGTCCGTACGGTCTTCGAGGCCATCCACGCCGGCGACCCGGACCAGAAGCTGCTCTCGTACCAGTACCTCCAGATGCTGCCGAAGATCGCCGAAGGCGACGCCAACAAGCTCTGGATCGTGCCCAGCGAGATCGGCGACGCGCTCAAGGGCCTGTCCGGCGCCCTCGGCAACGTCGCCCCCGGCGCCGCGTCCGGCTTCACCAAGAGCGCCCCGGCGGCCGGCACCGAGCGCCGCGAGGTTCCCCCGGTCGACTGACCGACCCGCTCCCTCCCTCGGGCCTCCGCCCCGGTTCGTCCACCGGGTCGGGGGCCTTTTGGATGACACGTACACGTAACCTCGGGCATGATCGGCCGCGAGCCCCTCGACTCCGGCCGCACACGGGGCGGGGAGGCGACTCACCGACCCTGAAGGAGATGGCGTTGTCCATCTGGGAAATGCTCGCGGTCTTCGGCGCAGGCACCGCCGCCGGCGCCATGAACACCGTCGTGGGATCGGGAACGCTCATCACGTTCCCCGTCCTCCTCGCCACCGGCCTCCCGCCCATCACGGCGAACGTCTCCAACGCCCTCGGCCTCGTCCCCGGCTCCATCAGCGGGGCCATCGGCTACCGCAGCGAACTCAAGGGCCAGACCGCCCGCGTCCTGCGCCTCGGCGTCGCCGCGCTCCTCGGCGGACTCGTCGGCGCCATCCTGCTCCTGGCCCTGCCGTCCGACGCCTTCGACGCGATCGTCCCCGTCCTCATCGGCATCGCCCTGGTGCTCGTCCTGCTCCAGCCCCGCATCGGCGCCGCCGTCCAGCGCCGCCGAGAGGCCAACGGCACCGAGGCCCATCCGCACGGCGGCGCCGCCCTGCTCGTCGGCTTCTTCCTCGCCAGCATCTACGGCGGCTACTTCGGCGCCGCCCAGGGCGTGCTCTACATATCGCTCATGGGACTGCTGCTCAACGACACCCTGCAGCGCATCAACGCGGTCAAGAACGTCCTGAGCGCCGTCGTCAACGGCGTCGCCGCCGTCTTCTTCCTCTTCGTCGCCGAATTCGACTGGACCGCCGTCGTCCTCATCGCCGTCGGCTCCACCATCGGCGGCCAGATCGGCGCCAAGGTCGGCCGGCGCCTTCCGCCCACCGTGCTGCGCGGCGTCATCATCGCCGTCGGCATCGTCGCGATCCTTCAGCTCACCCTGAAGTGACCGGATACGGCATATGACGGAGGGCCCGCCCCACAGAGGGGACGGGCCCTTTGTCCTCTGCCGTATCCGGTCACGCCGGTCGCACGCGTCACGCCGCCTGGCCGGAAGGCGGTTCGGCCGACGGGCCCGGCAGGTTCGGCCGGTCCGCCGCCTTCATCGCGAGCAGCATCGCGTCCGCCGGAGTCGGCACGAACGGCAGGTGCAGCAGTGGCATCCCCGCCTGCTCCGGCGTCCGGTCGGCCTTGCGGTGGTTGTCCGCGGCGCACGACGCCACCGTGTTCATCCACTCGTCCCCGCCGCCCTGCGCCCGCGGCACCACGTGGTCGACGGTCGTGGCGCGGTTCCCGCAGTACGCGCACCGGTGCTGGTCCCGGACCAGCACGCCCCGCCTCGACCACGGCGCGTGTCTTCGGAACGGCACCCGTACGTACCGGCAGAGCCTGATCACCCGCGGCACCGGCATGTCCACCGCCGCCGCGCGCATGCGCAGACCGGGATGCTCCTGCTCCACGACGGCCTTGTCCTGGAGGACAAGCACCACCGCACGGTTGAGTGTCACCGTCGAAAGCGGCTCGAAGCTCGCGTTCAATACCAGCGTGTCCCGCATCTGTGCCCACCTCCCGTGTGCCGGCCCAGCCGCCTCTCGCAGGAGCCGGGCCCGGATCAACTCTGGCCGGGCACGCCGGGGTAGGACAACGCAATATCCGCGTAAAGAAAGATGCCCGCTTCTGATCTCTCCAAGACCAGAAGCGGGCAAACAAAGGGCGAACGATCAGCTCTGCGCCGGAGTCTCGTACTCCGCCACGAGCTGGGCCCTTCCGAGTGTGTGGAACCGCAGGTTGAAGCCGACGACCGCGGGCGACGCGTCCGCGTCCGGGCCCAGCTTCTCCTGGTCCACCGCGTACACGGTGAAGACGTACCGGTGCGGCCCGTCGCCCGGCGGCGGCGCGGCGCCGCCGAAGTCCCGGGTCCCGTAGTCGTTACGGGCGTGCACGGCGCCGGACGGCAGCCCCTCGAACGACCCCGAACCCGCGCCCGCCGGAAGCTCCGTCACCGACGCCGGGATGTCGAACAGCACCCAGTGCCAGAATCCGCTGCCCGTCGGCGCGTCCGGGTCGAAGCACGTCACGGCGAAGCTCTTCGCCTCCGCGGGGAAACCCTCCCAGCGCAGCTGCGGCGAGGTGTTGCCCGCCGCGAAAACCTGAGCTTCCTTCAGCACCCCGTCCGCTACGACGTCGTCGCTCACCACGGTGAACGGCACCACCGGCGGGTGGAAGTCATGGGGGAGCGGTGCCCTCTTGCCCTCGGCCACGTTGAACCTCCGAATCACTGCCCGGCCTCGCGGACCGGCTGTACGGACCGAGCCTAGAACCAGTTGCGACGGCCGCCGACCTCGGCGAGCCACTGGTTCAGGTACGCCGCCCAGTCGGTCGTGTGGAAGTCGTGCAGCCCCACCTTGAACGCCCGGTAGGTGTCGCTGCCCTCGGTGAACAGCCCCGGCTTCTTGTCCATCTCCAGGACGACGTCCATCTCCCGGTCGTCCGCGACGAAGCTGACCTCGACCTGGTTCAGGCCCCGGTACTGCTGCGGCGCGAAGAACTCGATCTCCTGGTAGAACGGCAGCCGCTGCCGCGACCCGCGGATGTGCCCGCGCTCCATGTCCGCGCTCTTGAAGCGGAAACCGAGCTGGATGAACGCGTCCAGGATCGCCTGCTGCGCCGGCAGCGGGTGGACGTTGATCGGGTCCAGGTCACCGGAGTCCACCGCGCGGGCGATCTCCAGCTCGGTCTTCACCCCGATGTGCATCCCGCGCAGCTGCTGCCCGGCGATCGCGGTGACCGGCGTCTCCCACGGGATCTCCAGACCGAACGGCACCACGTGCACCGCGCCGGCCTGCACCTCGAACTCGCCGCCGAGCCGCACCTTCACGAACTCGATGTCCTGCTTGTACTCCTGGTCGTTGCCCTCGGCCTCGACCCGGGCCTGCAGACCGACGGACAGCCCCTCGATCCGCTGGGCGACCGAACCGCCCTGAACCCGCACCTCGCCCTGGACGATCCCGCCGGGGACGACGTTCTCCTCGGTGAGCACGGTCTCCACCGACGCCCCACCGGCCCCCAGGCTCGCGAGCAGCTTCTTGAATGCCACCGAACGACTCCTTCTGTCGGTCCTCTGTCTGTCCTGCGCAGTCCTGACCCCTACATACGCGTGACGACCGTAGCCGGTTCCCCGAACGGCCCCCTCGGGCCCCTGGCCGCCACTAGGCTCGGACCCCATGAGCGAGAGCACCGACCGCACCCCGCTCCCGCGGAGCTTCTTCGACCGCCCCGTCCTGGAGGTCGCGCCCGACCTGCTCGGCCGCACGCTGGTACGGAACTCCCCGGAGGGCCGTATCGAACTCCGCCTCACCGAGGTGGAGGCGTACGCCGGCGAGATCGACCCCGGCTCGCACGCCTTCCGCGGCCGCACCGCGCGCAACGCCGTCATGTTCGGCCCGCCCGGACACGCGTACGTCTACTTCACGTACGGGATGTGGCACTGCCTCAACCTGGTGTGCGGTCCCGAGGGCCGGGCGAGCGGAGTCCTGCTCCGGGCCGGCGAGATCCTCACGGGCGCCGAGCAGGCCCGGACCCGCCGCCGCTCGGCCCGCGACGACGCGGAGCTGGCCAAGGGCCCGGCCCGCCTCGCCACCGCCCTCGACGTGGCCCGCTCCCTCGACGGCACCGACGTCTGCGCCGGCCTTGAGGCCCCGCTGTCCGTCCTCACCGGAACTCCGCCCGACCCCGCGCTGATCCGCACCGGCCCCCGCACCGGCGTCGGCGGCGACGGCGCCCCGCACCCCTGGCGCTTCTGGATCGACGGCGACCGGACCGTGAGCCCCTACCGCGCCCACGTGCCGCGGAAACGCCCCGGGAGCCCCCGGTTTGACTCGGCTGCGACAGATGCGTAATGTGGCCCGAGCCGCTTGAGACGGGTAGTGCGTACTCAAGCCCCCCGAGGCGGCCATTCACTCACTTACGAAGATCCCTCAGGGGCCTTTTTCGGCATGCCGAAATTCGTTCCGAAGACTCGATTATGAGTCGCCGGGGAAATTCGCTAAAGTAGTGGACGCGCCGAAAGGGCCTGGAAGCGAAAGCCGAAAGGAACGGAAAGCGCCGAGTGAATCGGATCGAAAAGATCTGATAAGCTCGAAAAGCCGGAAGGG
>NZ_JBEYHT010000096.1:0-19634 GCF_040635425.1 Streptomyces laurentii
AGCGCGTACCCCCGCCCCACCCTGCGCGTCAGCAGGTGAAGAACGTCGAGCGCCCTGCTCACCGCCCCTCCCGCCCGGAGGGTCGGCGGCCACCGCCGTTTCCGGGCCCTGGCCCGGGCCCGGCCCCGGCTCCGACGCCACCGGCCCGCGCTCCTACACCGGCACCCGTATCACCCGGGCGGGTACGATCCGCTACGAGCACGACGGCCAGGGACGGGTCACCTCGCGGCGCAAGACGCGCCTGTCACGCAAGCCCGACGCCTGGCACTACACATGGGACACCGAAGACCGTCTCACCTCGGTGATCACTCCAGACGGTACCGAGTGGCGCTACGTCTACGACCCGCTCGGTCGCCGCATCGCCAAGCACTCGCCCACGGAGACCGTCCATTTCACCTGGGACGGCACCATCCTGTGCGAGCAGTCCACCGATAGCGTGACCCTCACCTGGGACCACGCGGGCCTGCACCCCCTGTCCCAGACGGAACGCCGCCGCGACACCGACGAGACCCGTTTCTTCGCCATCGTCACCGACCTCGTCGGAACTCCGACGGAACTCGTCGACGAATCCGGCGAACTGGCCTGGCGCGCCCGCAGCACCCTCTGGGGCACCACCGCCTGGACCCGGACGGCGACCGCCTACACCCCTCTGCGCTTCCCGGGCCAGTACTTCGACCCGGAATCGGGCCTGCACTACAACTTCTTCCGCTACTACGACCCCGAACCGGCCCGCTACCTCACCCCGGACCCCCTGGGCCTGGCTCCGGCCCCGAACCCGGCGACGTACGTCCACAATCCGCATACGTGGAGCGACCCGCTGGGGCTGGCGCCCACAGAGTGCCCCCGCGGTATATACGAATTCAGGCCACCCAATCCCAATTTCCCACCCGATGCAGCCATAATGGAGGCAATGCGATCTGCCCCGATTGGAGGTAACATAGACTGCTCCGAAATCGCCGAATGGATCAGTAAGCGCTCACCGCACGGAAAAATCATAAACCTCACAACACCCGACAGCAGCGACCTCAAGATACCCGAGGCAATGGGATCCAGAGAAGAATTTTATCGGTACCACGACGTGTACACGGACGGCCGATACGTCTACGACCCGGCCATGAGCAGCAACCCGATTCCCTACGGTGACTACGAAAGGGCTATTCGCCTCCTCAACCCCGGAAAGAAACTCGTAGTCGGCAACGGAGGATACGATGGCCCCCTCTGGTAAGCCCCAACAGGGAGGCTACCAATCGTGACGGAGGATGTACGACTTGCCGGTGAGACGCTTAATCGAATGAGCCCCTTGCGATGGTACCGGCTCAGTGCAGGGCGGCATTCGATTTTCGGTTACTACCAAGTCCCTTTCCTTGGATGGAGGTTCGAACATCCAGATAAGAGACTGCTTGACACCATAAAAGAAGCGGTCAGATCAACCCCGACTGCCACAGCATGGGAAATTGACACATCTCGCCGAAATTGGCTCTTGGCTCCTTCCGTGATCCTCAATCCCCAAGATGCAGGAAAAAGGGATCTAAATTTTGACGAGCGGATCGCTCTAGCAATGCAGGATCAGGAATTCTGCATCCAAGCGCTCGCAGACCTCAACGCAATAGTTCGAACCCTGCGAGACATGACAAGCGAATGACTCGGCATTCTGAACTGCCGTAATCTCCGCGCCAATTCGTTGACGGGCCACACGCGACGCAGCCTGGGCCGGCTCACGCCCAGGGAATGTTGAGCCAGGGGCTGGTGGGGTCCGTCATGAGGAGGTGGTGGCTCTGGAGGACGCCCTCGTAGTAGTCGCCGAATTTCCCCTCGTCGAAGTGGAGGCAGCGGCCGAGGGCGTACGAGGCCGAGAAGTCGGCCCAGGAGTTGTACGTGGAGTGGACGAGGCGGCCAGCACGGTGGACGGCGGCCTCGGCTTCCTGGAGGGTGCCGAGGCGGGTGGAGACGCCCCAGCGGGCCATGCAGGAGGCGCGGCCGTAGTCCCAGGCCTTGACCGTACGGATGATCGCGTCGTCCGCGAGGAGGCCGTCGGTCCGGAAGCGGGTCTCGTAGGCGAGGACGCTGTCGATGGTCCGGTGCAGGTACGCCGCCGACGCGCCCACGTGGCGGACCCGGAGGGCGCGGTCAGCGGCCTCGTGCCACTGGTCGGGGGTGAGAGGTCCGGTGTCGTGCCGCAGGCCGAGGGCGTACTCCCAGAGTTCGCTCACCATGTCGGCCCGCAGCAACTCGTCCACGTACTCAAGCCACTTGGTGCGCGTACTGACGCCCCACCATTCGGAGAGGGATTCCTTCTCCTGCGTGTATCCGGCGCCGTGGAACGCCATCGCGTTCCAGAGCAGACCGTTGTTCACCATGATGTGCGCACCGGCCGCCAGCCCGAAGGCAACCTCTCCGTGCAGGGCTCCGCCCACCATGAGGGTGAGGACGGCGGGATGGGGGCGGCAGCCCGGGTGGTCGTTCTTCGAGGCGGACCACAGCCAGTGGGCGCGGCCTTCCTCCCCGGCCTGTAGCACCCCCTCGCACGGGCTGCCCGGGTTGACGACGAGGTACGGAGGGTCCGTGGGGCTCCACGACTTGGCGAACCAGCCGAGGCTCCCGGTCACGAAGACCGGATCCTCCACAGGTGCCGGAAGCATTCCGGCGGTGTAGACGACGAGACACTGCGTTCGCGTGTGCGGGTTCCAACAGGGGTCGAAACGAACCGAGTCGGGGTTCGCGTCGGCGTAGGCGCGCGGTTGCGCGAGGTACAGGTCCGCCTGGGCGACCAGGTCGTAGTAGGCGGACACGTCACCGCGCAACCGCGCCTCGTAGAGGCCGCGTTCGATGGAGCTGGGCGGCTGCCAGGTGGGAGGTATCAACGCGTCGAGGCGTACGCGACGAAGTCCGACCAGGCGGCCGGAGCCAGGGCCAGCTGCGGGCCCGGGAGGTTCTTCGAATCGCGGATGTGGACCGTGGCGGGGGTGGTGGCGACCTCCACGCAGGAGTCGCCCTCGCTGCTGCTGCTGTAGCTGCTCTTGAACCACGCCAGGCCGGAGGCATTCCCGGCCGAGATGTTGTCGATCACGTCTCTCCTCGCATTCGCTCGATGAAGACCATGGACTCACGAGGGGTGAGGGCCTGCGTGCGGATGATGCCGTAGCGCAGTTCCAGGATACGAAGCTGGCGAGGTTCGGTCACGGCGCGTCCGTTGGAGACCGCCTGCGAGCGGCCCACAGCCGAGCCGTCCGCAAACTTCAGGATCTCGATCCCGCCCGCGATTCCCGCGTGTTCGACCCTGTCCATGGGCATGAGCTGGAGTTCGATGTTCGGCAACTGCGCGATCTTCAGCAGGTGTTCCAGCTGACTGTTCAGCAACTCCCGGCCGCCGAGCGGGCGTCGTAGCGTCCACTCCTCCAGGACGAAGCTGAGCTCCGGCGCCGGGTCTCGGTTGAAGACCGCCTTTCGTGCCACGCGCGCGGCCATGTAGCGCTCCACCTCGTCCTTCGAGTACGCCGGGCGGCGCATCAACAGCAGGCTGCGCGCATAGTCGGGCGTCTGGAGCAGGCCGTGGATGTTGAGCGGGTCGTAGAGGTTCATCTCGACCGCGCGGCCCTCCAGTTTGGTGAGGTCGCGGACCTTCTTGGGGTAGCGGACCTTGGCCACGTCCGCCTTCATGGCCTTCAGCAGGCCGTCGGCGCGCAAGATGAGGTCGGCCTGGTCCAGGAAGTCGGGGCGGGGGATCCGCCGGCCGCCCTCGATCTTGTAGATCATGTCCTCGCTGTAGCCGACCTGCGCGCCGAACTCGCAGGCCCGCAGGCCCATCGCCTCGCGGCGCAGTTTCAGCTGCCTGCCCACGGTGGTGATGACGGCCACGCCCCAGTCGTCGTCGGGGTCCACTTCCCAGCCGGGCTCTTCGACTGTCTCCGTCGCTGTCTCGTCTGGTGTCTCGTCTGCTGTCATGCCGCGCCCTTCCCTTGATCCTGTGTGACGCAACGCCCCTACCCGTAGCAACGGTTCAGGCGATCGGGACAACGGGGACAAGGTTCGGTGGTTACCCGGGACCAGCCTGCGGGCGAGGTGGAAAAGCGGTGCGCGCCGGAGTCCATGAAGTCGGGTTCCGGTTCCGGGGGCGATCACCTACTAAAAAGACTGGGGAGCGAAAAGACCCGACCAAACCCACCCTTTCCCTCCGTCAGGGGGCGATCACTCGCACGGGTGAAATAAGCCAACAGAAGTGGCGCTGAGGCGGGTTGGTTGTTCTACGCTCGCGCCAGAACGACCCGGACATACGTCGGCCCTCGCCGGGACTAGCGATCCCAGTGCGAGGGCCTGACCAACGAGGAAGCAGTACCTTCCCGATGGATAGCTGGAACCCTAGCGTGCGCGTGCGCCGCACGTCCCGTGGCACGCGGAAAAAGCACTCGTCCGAGGCGGGTGGCGTCTCGCACGACAACGCCCGGCTCTCGGAGTGCTTCACCGTCATCGGCAACCACCTTGCCCAGCACGACGAGTTGTCGCTGGTGGCCATCGGCCTCTCCGCGCACATCCAGTCGCTGCCCACCGGTGCCCCGGTCGACATCAAGAGCCTCGCCGCCCGCTTCCCCGAGGGCACGGTGCGCATCGCCCGCGCCCTGCGCGAGCTGGAGGCCCACGGCTATCTGCGCCGGACCCGCGAACGCACCGAGAGCGGGCGGATCGTGACCCGTACCGTCTCCTGCAACCGGCCGGGTGGCCGCCACCGCGCCCCCGAACCCGAGCCCGAACCGGAGCCCGAACCCGAACCTGAGCCCGACTGCGACTACGACCCCGGCCCCGACCCCGGCTGGGCGGACGAGCCGGACGCCGGTCACGACGAGGCCGCCGGCCGACCCGTACCACCGCCCGAGCCCCAGCCCACGCCCGAGCCGCCCGCCCCCGAGCCCCGGACCCGGCAGCGCCCGGGCCCACGGCGGCGCGCGCTGCCCGACGTACCGCAGCCGTTCTCACTCCCGCCGGAATTCCTGCTGGCGGCAGCAAAGATCCTGGCCCGCCTCGTACGCCAGGATCCCCGCCTGGTGCTGTCCCGGACGGACGCCGAGCACCTGACGCCTGGCGTCGTCGCCTGGCTGGAACGGGACGTCTCCGCCGACGCCGTTGTCCACGCCCTGGCCACCGGCCTCCCGTACCCCCTGCACCGCCCTGCGGCGCTCCTGGCCCACCGGCTCACCGCGAATCTCCCCCCACCCCCACCGTTCCGGCCTGTCGACGCACCCCGGCTCCCGCTCCAGAACTGCGATCGCTGCGACCGCGCGTTCCGCGGCGCGGAGCCCGGAACCTGCCCCGGCTGCCACCACAAGGAAACCCATGGTCAGCTCGAATCATGAAGCGATGCATCGCATCTTCCAGCACGATCTGAGGCTGTTCAGCCGCCTGTCGGGGATGCTCGGCCTCCCCCTCCCCCCACCCGTCGAAGTCACCGTCCTGCCCACCGACCTCACCGAGTCCGCCCCCGTCGAACGCCGCGTGGACACCCTCCTGCGCCTCGACAGCGCGGACGACGGCTCGCTGCTCCTCGCGATCGAGGCGCAGGGGAAGAAGGACGCGGCGAAGCCCGCGAGCTGGGCGTACTACACGGCGTACCTGTGGACGAAGTACCGGCTGCCGACCGCCCTGCTCGTCGTCTGCCAGGACCGCGCCACCGCCGAATGGGCGGGGCGCGCGGTGTGCAGCGGGCCGCCCCACATGCCGACGCTCACCATCCAGCCGGTCGTCGTCGGCCCCCACAACATGCCGGTCATCACCGACCCGGCCGAGGCCCGGGCGGACCTGGCACTGACCACTCTGTCGGCCATTACGCACGCGGGCGATCCGGACATTGATGCCATACTGAAAGCCCTCTCTACCGCTCTGCAGGGCGTCCCCGAAGACATCGCCGACCCGATCATCGAATTCACCGCGCAGGGGCTGGGCAAGCACCCGGCCGGAGAGCTCTGGAGGAAACTGGTGGCTGTGGACCTGTCCTTCTACAAGTCGTTCATCTCGGAAGAGATCCGAGACGAGGGCCGCGCCGAGGGCCGCACCCAGCAGGGCGCGAAATTCGTCCTAGCCGTCCTTGACGCACGGGGCATTGCCGTCCCCGGCAGCGTCCGCGAGCGCATCACTACCTGCGATGACCTGGGTCTTCTGGATCAGTGGGTCCGGCGTGCCGCCACCGTCCCCACCGCCGAAGACATCTTCACGACCGAGGACGAGTAGGCCGCCATGGATCTCTCCTTCTACGCGTTCATCTCAGAGGAGATCCGAAAGGAGGGTCGCGTTGATGGCCGTCTCGGCTCCTATCTCGGGGCCTACCTTGAGGGCTATCTCGAGGGCTACCTTGAGGGCCGCATCCAGGCGGCCACCGAGGGTGTCCTCATCGTGCTGGATGCACGGGGCATCCCTGTCCCCGACCATGTACGCCAACGCGTCACCCACACCACCGACCTCGACCGCCTGAGGCGCTGGCACTACCGCGCCGTCACCGTCCCCACCGCCGAGGACATCTTCACGGCCGAGGACGAGTAAGCGTCCCCACGGCATACAAGAGGGGCCCGGGTCCGTACGTCTCGCGTACGGACCCGGGCCCCTCACATGCCTACCGTCAATACGTCAGGCGTCAGCCGCGCGCCGCGTCCGGGTGGACCGACTCCGTGACCGGGCGGCCCTCGACGACCTTCGCCTCGGCCGGCTTGCGCAGCGCGATGTTGAGCTCCTTGAGGCGGGACTCGTCGAGTTCCGTCGGGGCGCCCATCATGAGGTCCTGCGCGTTGCCGTTGAGCGGGAAGGCGATGGTCTCGCGGATGTTCGGCTCGTCGGCGAGGAGCATGACGATCCGGTCGACGCCCGGGGCGATGCCACCGTGCGGCGGGGCGCCGAACTGGAAGGCGCGCAGCATGCCCGCGAACTCGGTCTCGACGACCTCGCGCGGGTAGCCGGCGATCTCGAACGCCTTGAACATGATGGCGGGCTCGTGGTTCCGGATCGCGCCGGAGGACAGCTCGATGCCGTTGCAGACGATGTCGTACTGCCAGCCGAGGATGTCCAGCGGGTCCTGGGTCTCCAGGGCCTCAAGGCCACCCTGCGGCATCGAGAAGGGGTTGTGCGAGAAGTCGATCTTGCCGGTCTCCTCGTCCTTCTCGTACATCGGGAAGTCGACGATCCACGCGAAGCGGAAGACGTTCTCCTCGAACCGGCCGGCGCGCTTGGCGGCCTCGACCCGGACCGGGCCCATGATCTTGGAGACCTCGTCGAACTCGCCCGCGCCGAAGAACACGGCGTGGCCCGGCTCCAGGCCGAGACGCTCGACGAGGACCTTGACGTTGTCCTCGGTGAGGAACTTGGCGATCGGGCCGGTCAGGGCGTTGCCCTCGCCGACGCGCACCCAGGCGAGGCCCTTGGCGCCGAGCGAGACGGCGAAGTCGCCGAGGCCGTCGAAGAACTTGCGCGGCTGGTCACCGGTGTCCGGGACGGCGAGCGCGCGGACGTGCTTGCCGGCGAACGCCTTGAACTCCGAGTCCGCGAAGACGTCGGTGATGTCGACGAGTTCGAGGTCGGTGCGCAGGTCGGGCTTGTCGTTGCCGTACTTGAGCATGGACTCGCGGAACGGGATCCGCGGGAACGGGCTGCTGACCGGACGGCCGCCGCCGAACTCCTCGAAGAGCTCGGTCATCAGCTTCTCGATCGGCTGGAAGACGTCCTCCTGCTCGACGAAGCTCATCTCGACGTCGAGCTGGTAGAACTCGCCCGGCGAGCGGTCGGCGCGGGCGTCCTCGTCGCGGAAGCAGGGCGCGATCTGGAAGTAGCGGTCGAAGCCCGAGATCATCAGCAGCTGCTTGAACTGCTGCGGGGCCTGCGGCAGCGCGTAGAACTTGCCCGGGTTCAGGCGGGACGGGACGACGAAGTCACGCGCGCCCTCGGGGGAGGTCGCGGTGAGGATCGGGGTCGCCATCTCGTTGAAGCCGAGCGCCACCATCTTGGAGCGGATCGCGGCGATGACCGCGGACCGCAGCATGATGTTCTTGTGCATGCGCTCGCGGCGCAGGTCGAGGAAGCGGTACTCCAGGCGCCGCTCCTCGTTCACACCGTCGTCGGTGTTGATGGTGAAGGGGATCTGCTGCGCCCCGCCGAGAACCTCGACGTCGGCGGCCTCGATCTCGATCTCGCCGGTGGCGAGGTCCGGGTTGATGTTCTCGGCGCCACGCGAGACGACCTTGCCGTCGACGCGGACGACGGTCTCCTTCGTCAGCTTGTCGAGCACCTCGGCCGCCGCCGTGCCGGGGCGGGCGACCAGCTGGGTGATGCCGTAGTGGTCGCGGAGATCGATGAAGAGGATGCCGCCCAGGTCGCGCCGATTGTGCAGCCAGCCGCTGAGCCGGACGTCGGTACCGACGTCAGAGGCGCGGAGCTCGCCGCAGGTGTGGGACCTGTACCGATGCATCGTCGTTCATCCAGTCTTCGGGATCAAAGGGCTAACCCATATCCCATTGCGTGCGCAATACGTTATGGGGTTACCAGACTACCGGGACGGCCCCGATCGCGATTCGAATACCGATGGTGGCACCCCGGAGTGCGCTCTTCATAAAGTGGGGCAATGCGTACCGAGGATGTCCTGGCCGCCCTCGCCACCGGCCTGTGGCGCTGGGACAAGGCCTCCGGAACCGTCACGCTCGACGCCGAGGCGGCCCGGCTGATCGGGCTGCCCGCCGAGCCCGTACGGCTGGGCGAGGCCGCGGCCCGCTCACGTTTCCACCCGGTCGACTGGAACGGGATCGACGGCGTCGTGGCCCTCGCCCTCGCCGAGGGGACCCTGGCCGAGACCCGGCTGCGGATCACGGACGAGTCCGGTCGGGTGATCCGTACCGTACGGACCAGATCCAAGCCGCTGTTCGAGGGAAGCGCCCGACACGGAAGGAACGGCCGCGGCTACCAGCTGGTCGGCACCCTCCAGGAGGTCGTCGAGCCGCCGTCCGGCGCGGGGGCGGACCGTACGGCCGTCACCGGCGACTGGCGGCGCTCGCGCGAGGCGTTCCTGCTCGACGCCGGGCGGGCGCTCGCGGAGGCGCGGTCGACGGCCGAGGTGCTGCGGGTGGCGGCGTCGCTGTCGATGCCGGGCTTCTCGCCGGACGGGCTCGCGGTGTTCGGGCTGTCGGGCGACCGGCTGACGATCGTCGGCCATCACGGGCACGGGGAGGGCGACGACGGGCCGTTCGCGTCGATGACGCTGGACACCGACTATCCGGCGGCCGAGGTCGTACGGACGGGCCGGGCGATCTATCTGCCGACGCCGGAGGAGTACGCGCGCCGCTTCCCCATGACATGGCCGCTGGCGCAGCGCTTCGAGCGCCGTTCGTGGGCGTTCGTGCCGCTGGTCGTCGCCGGGCGGACGACGGGCGCGTGGATGGCGGCGTTCACGCATCCGGTGGCGTTCACGCCGGACGAGCGCGCGGTCCTGACGACGGTCGCCCGGATGCTCGCGCAGGCACTGAGCCGGGCCGGGACGGCCGAGTCGGAACGCGAACTGTCGCTCGGACTCCAGCGCACGATGAGGCCGCTGCTCGGGCCGGGCATCCCGGGGATCCGGATGGCGGCGCGGTACGTGCCGACGGGCGGCGGGCTCCAGGTCGGCGGCGACTGGTACGACATGATCCGGCTGCCCGGCGGGGCGGGAGCGGGACGGATCGCGCTGGTCATCGGCGATGTGCAGGGGCACGACGTACGGGCCGCCGGGCTCATGGGGCAGCTGCGGATCGCCCTGCGCGCGTACGCCTCCGAGGGGCACCGGCCGGACGCGGTGCTCACGCGCGCGTCACGCTTCCTGTACGGGATCAACGACGGCAACGCCGCGGAGGGGAGCCCGGACGAGGCGAGCGGCGACTTCGCGCCCCGGTTCGCGACCTGCCTGTACCTGGAGGTCGACCTGGAGACGGGCCTTGTCGACCTCGCGCGGGCCGGGCATCCGGATCCGGCGGTACGGATGAACGACGGGACGGTCCTGCTGAGGCCCACCGCCGGCGGCCTGCCCCTCGGCATCGACCCCGACACCGACTACCCCACCACCCGGCTCGCCCTGGAACCCGGCGAGACCCTGATGATCTGTACCGACGGACTCCTGGAGACCGGTGGCCACGACCTCGACACCGGCTGGGAACGGATCCGCCGGATCCTGGAGGCCCACGACGGCGAGGACCTCGAAGCGCTCGCCGACGGCCTCGTCGAGGCCGTCCACGGACCCGGCTCGCACCACACCACCGGGCCGCTCGCCGACCGCCGCGAGGACGACATCGCGCTCGTCCTGCTCTCCCGCCGGCCGGGCGAGACCGCCGTCCGGGTAGCACGGGAACGCCCGCGGCGCACCCTGATGACGATCGCCCAGGCCGAACCGGAGCGCATCGCCGCCGCCCGCGAGCAGGTACGGCAACTGCTGCACGACTGGAAGGACGAGGACCAGCGCGACGCCGCCGTCCTCATGGTGTCGGAGATGGTCACCAACGTCCTCGTCCACACGGACGGCGACGCGCTGCTCGCCGCCGAGGTGACCTGCCTCGGGGACGCCGGCCGCCGGCTGCGCGTCGAGGTCGCCGACACGAGCGACGACCTGCCGCACCGGCGCGACCCGGGCGAGATGGCGTCGAGCGGGCGGGGGCTCGTGCTGATGGAGATGCTGGCGGAGACGTGGGGCGTGGACCCGCGGGGCGAGGGCAAGGCGATCTGGTTCGAACTGCACGAGCCGCCCGCCTGACCCGCGTACGTGATCAGGGGTGTCCATGCGGGTCCGGCGGCCCGCCCTCGGCCCCGGCCCCGGTCCCGTACCGCCCCCGCAATTCGCTGATCACCCCGAAGAACGCCGCCGTCAGCGGTACGGCCAGCAGCATCCCGAGGATCCCGGCGACCGACGCGCCCGCCGTGATCGCCAGCATCACCAGCGCCGGATGCATCTGCACCGTGCGGCTCTGCACCACCGGCTGGAGCACGTGCCCCTCGATGACCTGCACGGCGAGGACGACCCCGAGCACCCACAGCGCGATCACGACCCCCCGGTCGGCGAGCGCGACGAGCACGGCGACGGCGCCGGAGAGGAACGCGCCCAGGTACGGGATGTAGGCGCCGACGAAGACGAGCGCGGCGAGCCCGACCGCGCCCGGCACCTTCAGCACCAGCAGCCCCACGCCGATGAGGACGGAGTCGACGGCCGCGATGACCGTCGTCCCGCGCATGAACCCCTCGACGGCCTGGAAGGCGCGCCGCGCCATCGCCTCGACCATGTCGCCGGTGGAGCGGGGCGCGAGCGTGCGCAGCACTCCGATCGCGCGGTCGGAGTCGCGCAGGAAGAAGAAGATGAGCAGCAGCGCGAGGACGGCGGTGGCGGCCATCTGGGCGACGACGCTGAGCCCGGAGATCACCCCGGAGGCGGCCGTTCCGCCGAACTTCTCCAGCAACTGCCGGGCGTTCCTCGCCAGGTCGTCGAGGGAGGTGCCGGCGGCGCCGAGGTGCCGGGTGATGCTCTGGGCCGCGTCCCGGAGCGAGGCGATGATCTGGTCGCCGGTGTCGACGAGGGCGGCGACCACGATGTACGTGATCCCGCCGACCACCACGAGCACGGCGAGCACCGTGAGCCCGGCCGCGAGCGACCGCTGTACCCGCATCAGCAGCAGCCGCCGGTAGAGGGGACCGAGCAGCGCGGTGCCGAGCAGCGCGAGCAGCACCGGCGTGACGGCCGTCTTGAAGACCACGACCAGCCAGACGAACACGGCCGCGACCCCGGCGACGAGCAGCAGGACCACACACCAGGCGGCGGTACGGCGCGCCCCCTCGGGCAACAGGGGCCGCGCCCCGGCCGGCGGCCGGGACGGCGGCGTGGGCGGCGGCGCGGCGGACATACCCCCACCGGACCACGCCACCCGCCCCGCCGTCGCGCGCTGGACGCCGTACGGGTGACACCACGTCAGGGGTCCGGCCCTGCCTTCCCGCGCCCGGCACGGTCAGCGTGTGCGGGCAGTGATCAGAAGGGTGGTCGGCCAGGGATCGAGGCGCGGGTGCCGAAGCTCGACGGCGGATGTGAGCCGCAGTCCTGCCCGAGCGAGGTGGGCGGCCCAGCGGGGCGCGTCGAACTCCCAGCGGGTGACGGGAAGTCTGGTGCGGTCCGGCAGGGTGATGTAGTCCTCGCGCGGGCCGTCGTCCGGCAAGGGACGCCTTCCGGCCCGTGCGGGGTGGGGTACCGAGAAGGCGAGTACGCCGCCTGGTCGCAGGTGGCGGGAGATCGCGGGGAGCAGCAGTTCGGGTGCGACCAGGCCGACAGCCCCGAAGACGGAGTAGACGGCGTCGTAGATCCGGGTGCCGGCCCGGAGGTGGTGCAGGGCGTGGCCCGCGGCGAAGGAGGTGCCGTCGATGTGGCCGTAGTGCGAGCGCGCCCGGCGTACTTGGAGTCCGATCAGATCGACGCCGGTGACACGGGCCTGGTGGTGCTGGGCCAGATGGGCGGCGTTGTGCCCGGAGCCGCATCCCAGTTCCAGCAGGCGTTTGCCGGACAGGTCCCGGCCGATGGCCTCGGCGCCGGGGCCCAGACCCGGGTGGGTGCTCCATTCCAGACGCGCGGGAGGAGTGAGGGCGTGGGCCGGGCCGGCGGCCAGGAGCTGGACAGCGTGGGCGTACCAAGGGGAGGTCCGGGCGATCATCCGGACCTCCAGGGTCGGGCTCTCTGTTCCATCAGGGCTCCAGCAGGACGGCGTCGAGGATCAAAGACGACGGAACGGCGCCGGATCCGGTGAGGTCCGGCGCTTGGCCGCACTTTAAGCGCTATCCACCTTAAGCGGCAAGCACTTAAGGTCTTCCATGATGCGGAGAGCCGTAAGGACGTAAGGTCGGACGCAACCCGTGAGCTTGGAGGTACGCGCATGTCGGGCGAGGCGTGGATCAGCGAGGCAGCGCCCTATCTGGCTCCGCGCGAGCCCGGACAGGCAGACGCGTGGACCGACGAGGCCGGGCGCCGGGGACGGCGCGGCGGTCAGAGCGTGTTCGAGGCCGGCGAGGTGGCGGCACCCGAAGCCGTTCGGGCCGCACTCGACCTCGAACAGGGTCAACGAGTGGTCGTACGGGCCCGGTTGATCCTGCTGGACGAACGTCCTGTCGAGATCGCACGCTCCTACTACCCGCTCGGGGTCGCACAGGGGACCCGCCTCGCCGACCCGCGCAAGATTCCCGGAGGCGCGGTCACACTCCTGCGTGAGCTGGGATACACGGCGGACACCATCACCGAGGACGTGAGCGCCGGCCTGGCCGATCCGGAAGAGTGCGGCCGTCTGGAACTCCCGCCCGGGAGCGCGGTCCTGCGCCTGCTCCGTACGAGCGGCACAGCGGACGGATTCCCTTTCGAGGCATCCCTGATGACCATGCCGACCGACCGGCACCTCACCTACCGACTCGGGAAGTAGAAGCGATGCCGAGGAAGTTCAAGGATCTGCGTTCCGCGCACCAGAAGATCGCCGCCGAGATCCGGCGGCAGATCACACGGGGAGATCTCTTGCCCGGCAGCAAGCTGGGGTCCACGGCGGAGCTGATGGACCGGTACGGCGGAGTCGCCAACACCACGGTCCAGAAAGCGCTGCAGATGCTCAAGGCGGAGGGCCTTGTGGAAGGCATGCCCGGCAAGGGTGTCTTCGTACGTCCGCACGCGCAGCAGCCGATCGAGCCGATCGCCTTCATGAAGCCGGCCGAGGCGGGCGAGCCGTATCCATGGATGGCGGAGGCGGCCAAGCGGCGGCAGACCGGGCGGTCCGAACTGCTCGACGTCTCGGTGGTCCGCCCTCCGAAGGAGGTCGCGGACGCGCTGGGGTTGTCGGACGGCGATCAGGCCGTCCTGCGCAAGCAGATCCTCTTCCTGGACGACGAACCCACGGAACTGACCTGCTCGTACTATCCACTCGGGCTGGCCGAAGGCACCCGGATACTGGAGAAGAAGCGCATCAGGGGAGGCACCCCGGCCCTCCTCGCGTCGCTCGGGTTCCCGCCGCGCGAGTTCGTCGACGAGCTGTCGTCGGAGATCCCCACCGAGGAAGAGGTGGCCGCGCTGGAGCTGCCCAAGGACATGCCCGTCCTGGTCGCTTTCCGAGTGGTCTACTCCGACGGCGGTCGCCCCATCGAGGCGACGCTGATGACGAAGGCCGCGCACCGATACCGGATGCGGTACAGGCTGCCGGTCGCATGACACCCCGCGCCGGCGAACGCCCGCGGGCCCGGTCCGAAGGGGGTGGACCGGGCCCGCGCGCGGGGCGGCTCGCGTGGAGCCGCGCCGGGATCGCCGGGTGTCACGCCGTCGGCGGCTCCTGCTCGTTCATGCCGTGGACGTTGGCCGGGATCGTGCCGAGGCGGCCGGCCTGGTAGTCCTCGAACGCCTGGCGGAGTTCGGCCTGGGTGTTCATGACGAACGGGCCGTAGTGCGCCATCGGCTCGCGGATCGGCTGTCCGCCGAGGAGGACGACCTCGAGGTCCGGGGTGTTCCCGTCCTGCTTCTCGTCGGCGCGCACGACGAGCTTGCCGCCCTTGCCGAAGACGGCGGTCTGGCCCATGTGGACCGGGCGCCGCTCCTCGCCGACCGTGCCGCGGCCGGCCATGACGTACGCGAGGCCGTTGAAGTCCTCGCGCCACGGCAGGGCGATCTCGGCGCCCGGCCGCAGGGTGGCGTGGATCATCGTGATCGGGGTGTGGGTGACACCCGGGCCCTGGTGGCCGTCCAGCTCGCCGGCGATGACGCGGAGCAGCGCGCCGCCGTCGGGGCTGGTGAGCAGCTGGACCTGGCCGCCGCGGATGTCCTGGTAGCGCGGGGCCATCATCTTGTCCGCGGCCGGCAGGTTCACCCACAGCTGGAGGCCGTGGAAGAGACCGCCGCTGACGACCAGGCTCTCCGGCGGCGCCTCGATGTGCAGGAGGCCCGAGCCGGCGGTCATCCACTGGGTGTCGCCGTTGGTGATGGTGCCGCCACCGCCGTGCGAGTCCTGGTGGTCGAAGATGCCGTCGATGATGTAGGTGACGGTCTCGAAGCCGCGGTGCGGGTGCCAGGGGGTGCCCTTCGGCTCGCCCGGCGCGTACTCCACCTCGCCCATCTGGTCCATCATGATGAACGGGTCGAGGTACTGGTAGTTGATGCCCGCGAACGCGCGGCGGACGGGGAAGCCCTCGCCCTCGAAGCCCGAGGGGGCCGTGGTCACGGCGAGGACGGGGCGGGCGACGGCGTCGGCCTGGGCGGCGACGCGGGGCAGCGTGAGCGGGTTCTCGACAGTCACGGCAGGCATGGTGTGGCCTCCTTGTACCTTCTTGTGGCTTCACTTTAGTTGAACGATGAACTTTCTGCCACCCGGAACGCCGAACGCCCGGGAGGAATTCCTCCCGGGCGTTCCCTCGCCTGTCTCCAGGGTCCGTCAGCCGTACATCCTGCGCATCGCGTAGTCGACCATCTGCTCCACGGCCTTCGCGTCGAAGACCATCCGGTGGTCGCCCTCCATGTCGAGGACGAAGCCGTAGCCGGTCGGCAGCAGGTCGATCACCTCGGCGCCGGTGATCACGAAGTACTTGGATTCCTTGCCCGCGTAGCGCCGCAGCTCCTTGAGCGTGGTGAACATGGGGATCACCGGCTGCTGGGTGTTGTGCAGCGCCAGGAAGCCCGGGGTGTCGCCGCGCGGGCAGTAGACCTTCGAGGTCGCGAAGATCTGCTGGAAGTCCTCGGCCGCCAGGGTGCCGGTGGTGAACGCGCGGACCGCGTCGGCCAGCGACGGCGGCGACGGCTCCGGATAGAGCGGGGCCTGCTGCTGCCCGTACCCGCCCTGCATGCCCCCCGGCATCCCGCCTTGCATTCCCCCCTGCATGCCCGGCTGCCCCTGCATGCCGGGATGCGTGCCCTGCTGCGGAGGCGGGGCGTACTGCTGCTGCGCGCCCGGATTCTGCTCGTAGCCGTACATGGGGCCAGAGCCTACTGCGTCACAGATACGCCGAATGGGGTTGCTCTTATTACCGGTGGGTAGCATCATCGTAGAGAACGTGCGCTACTCACGAGTAGCAGCGGACACCGAACGCGGGACGTGCGCGAGCCGCACGGACGCGAGTCCGCTGCCGCGTGGTGCGTACGTACACGTGTGTGTACGAGGAACCCGCCGAGGAACCTGCCTCCCCGAGCCTTACGGAGCCGTCGCCATGGGGCACTACAAGTCGAATCTCCGCGACATCGAGTTCAACCTCTTCGAGGTGCTCGGCCGCGACAAGGTGTACGGCACCGGTCCGTTCGAGGAGATGGACGTCGACACCGCGAAGAGCATCCTCGACGAGATCCGCCGTCTCGCCGAGAACGAGCTCGCCGAGTCCTTCGCCGACGCCGACCGCAACCCGCCGGTCTTCGACCCCGAGACCAACACCGCCCCGGTCCCGGCCTCCTTCAAGGCCTCGTACAACGCCTTCATGGAGTCCGAGTACTGGCGTCTCGGCATCCCCGAGGGCATCGGCGGCACCGCCTCCCCGCGCTCCCTCATCTGGGCCTACGCGGAGCTGCTCCTCGGCTCCAACCCGGCCATCTGGATGTACTCCTCCGGCCCGGCCTTCGCCGGCATCCTCTACAACGAGGGCAACGAGGCGCAGAAGAAGGCCGCGAAGATCGCCGTCGACCGCCGCTGGGGCTCCACCATGGTCCTCACCGAGCCCGACGCCGGTTCCGACGTCGGCGCCGGCCGCACCAAGGCCGTCCAGCAGGAGGACGGCTCCTGGCACATCGAGGGCGTCAAGCGCTTCATCACGTCCGGTGAGCACGACATGGAGGAGAACATCCTCCACTACGTCCTCGCCCGCCCCGAGGGTGCCGGCCCCGGCACCAAGGGCCTCTCCCTCTTCCTCGTCCCGAAGTACGAGTTCGACTGGGAGACCGGCGAGCTGGGCGCCCGCAACGGCGTCTACGCCACCAACGTCGAGCACAAGATGGGCCTCAAGGCCTCCAACACGTGCGAGATGACCTTCGGCGACAAGCACCCCGCCAAGGGCTGGCTCATCGGCGACAAGCACGACGGCATCCGCCAGATGTTCCTCATCATCGAGTTCGCCCGCATGATGGTCGGCACGAAGGCGATCTCCACCCTCTCCACGGGCTACCTCAACGCCCTGGAGTACGCCAAGGAGCGCGTCCAGGGCACCGACCTGGCGAACTTCATGGACAAGGCCGCGCCCAAGGTCACCATCACGCACCACCCCGACGTCCGCCGCTCGCTGATGACGCAGAAGGCGTACGCCGAGGGCATGCGCTCCCTCGTCCTCTACACGGCCTCCGTGCAGGACGAGATCGCCATGGCGGAGGCGGCGGGCGAGGACGCCAAGGCCCTGCACGGCCTGAACGACCTGCTGCTCCCGATCGTCAAGGGCTACGGCTCGGAGAAGGGCTACGAGCAGCTCGCGCAGTCGCTCCAGACCTTCGGCGGCTCCGGCTTCCTGCAGGAGTACCCGATCGAGCAGTACATCCGCGACTCGAAGATCGACACCCTGTACGAGGGCACCACCGCCATCCAGGGCCAGGACTTCTTCTTCCGCAAGATCGTCCGCGACCAGGGCGCCTCCCTGAACGCGCTCGCCGAGGAGATCAAGAAGTTCCTCGCCGTCGGCACCGGCGGCGACGACCTGGCCGGCGCCCGCGACGCGCTCGCCAAGGCCGCCGTCGACCTCGAGGCCATCGTCGGCACGATGATCACCGACCTCACCGCCACCGGCGAGGACGTCAAGAACATCTACAAGGTCGGCCTCAACACCACCCGCCTGCTGCTCGCCGCCGGTGACGTCGTCGTCGGCTACCTGCTGGTGCGCGGCGCGGCCGTCGCCGCCGACAAGCTCGCGAACGGCGCCGCCGGCAAGGACGTCGCCTTCTACCAGGGCAAGATCGCCGCCGCGAAGTTCTTCGCCGCGAACATCCTGCCGGGCGTCTCCGCCGAGCGCCTCCTCGCCGAGGGCGTCGACCGCTCGCTGATGGACCTGGACGAGGCCGCGTTCTAACCACGCACAGGTACGCGCCTGAGTCCGACACGAGAACGGCTCGCTCCCGGGGAGGGGAGCGGGCCGTTCTCTCTTTTCTTCTGTGGCTCGGTTCTCCCCCTGGCTTCGCACGATCGGTGCTGTGCGTCCGGCTCCAGCACCCTGGAGGCGTAGGAGGCACAAAGAATCACCCCCCGTCAGGCACCCCGCGTCCGCATATCGAGACCTGCGTAAGGTGAAGTCCATGAGTAGCGCACCCGTCCGCTTCGACCGCGGCCATACCGATGACCTCATGTCCTTCCTCGCGGCCTCGCCCTCGCCGTTCCACGTGGTGGCGAACACCGCCGCGCGGCTGGAGGAGGCGGGCTTCCGGAAGGTCGAGGAGACCGACGCCTGGGACGGGACGGCCGGCGGGAAGTACCTGGTCCGCGGCGGCGCGATCATCGCCTGGTACGTGCCCGAGGGCGCCGCCCCGCACACCCCGTTCCGGATCATCGGCGCCCACACCGACTCCCCCAACCTGCGGGTCAAGCCGCAGCCCGACTTCGGCCGTGAGGGCTGGCGTCAGGTGGCCGTCGAGGTCTACGGCGGGCCGCTGCTCAACAGCTGGCTCGACCGTGACCTGGGCATCGCCGGCCGGCTGACCCTGCGCGACGGCAGCCACCGGCTGGTGAACGTCGACCGGCCGCTGCTGCGCGTCCCGCAGCTCGCCATCCACCTGGACCGGGGCGTCAACGACGGCATGAAGCTGGAGCGCCAGCGCCACATGCAGCCCGTCTGGGGTCTGGGCGAGGTGAACGAGGGCGACTTCGTCGCGTTCGTCGCCGAGGAGTCCGGCCTGGACGCCGAGGACGTGGCCGGCTGGGACCTGATGACGCACGCCGTCGAGGCGCCCGCCTATCTGGGCCGCGACCGTGAGCTGCTGGCCGGCCCGCGGATGGACAACCTGCTGTCCGTGCACGCCTGCACCGCCGCGCTCGTCGCGGTCGCGGGTGCCGGGGCGGCGGGCCGTGACGACCTGACGTACATCCCGGTGTTCGCCGCCTTCGATCACGAGGAGAACGGTTCGGAGGCCGACACCGGCGCCCAGGGCCCGCTGCTCGGGATCGTCATGGAGCGTTCGGTGTACGCGCGGGGCGGCGGTTACGAGGACAAGGCGCGGGCGCTCGCGGGCTCGGTGTGCCTGTCGTCGGACGTCGGCCACGCCGTGCACCCCAACTACGGCGAGCGCCACGACCCGACGCACCACCCGCGCCCCAACGGCGGCCCGATTCTCAAGGTGAACGTCAACCAGCGGTACGCCACCGACGGCAACGGCCGCGCGATCTTCGCCGCCGCGTGTGAGAAGGCGGGGGTGCCGTGGCAGTCGTTCGTGTCGAACAACGACATGCCCTGCGGCACCACGATCGGCCCGATCACCGCGGCCCGGCACGGCATCACGACCGTCGACATCGGCGTCGCGTGCCTGTCGATGCACAGCGCCCGTGAGATGTGCGGGTCGGAGGACCCGCACCACCTCGCGAACGCGCTCGTCGCCTTCCTGGACGCCTGAGAAAGTGTTGGGTAATCGGGTGATTACTCGTTCTTGAGGTCGTCGGCGAGGCGGCGGGCTGCTTCGGTCTCGATGGGGCCGTGTGGTTCGATCG
>NZ_JBEYHT010000097.1:0-18242 GCF_040635425.1 Streptomyces laurentii
CAGCGGGTACGCTCGACGTGGACGCCGAAGGAGCGGGCCGCGGTCTCGCCGAACGCGAACGCATGACCGTCCCCGGCGGACGGAGGGCCGGCTCGCGTACGGTGCCGGGTGCTCCGGACCGTGGCACGGCACTCGGCGCCGGCACCAGGCGTCGGCGGCCGGCGCCGGGTCCCGTGCCGCGCCGATTCCGGTGGCGGTCCCCGGTCAGATCACCAGCGGTGCCTCCGACCAGCGGCGGACCCGGTAGGGGGCCCACCAGAGGTGGTCGCCGAAGCGGAGCACCAGGGTCTCGGCCATGAGGTCGTCCAGGACCGCGGCCGGGACCGCGTCGACGGGGGCGCCGTCGGTGAGGGTCTCGACGGCCTCGTGGTACTCGGGCTCGTCGATGGTGAAGCGGCGCAGCTCGCCGTAGCGCCGGTCGCGGACCTGGATGAAGCCGGGGCCGTGCCGGTGGATGCACTTGCAGATGTAGTACGTGCCGCGCCAGGCGAGCGCCGTCGCGGCGGGGTCGGCGGGCCCGAGGACGGCGGTCGGCGGGTGGAGATGGCTGAAGTGGCGCCAGGCGTCGGGGTCCGGGCCGGTGTGGAGCTGCCAGTCGACCGAGACGGCCATGCTGGTCAGGGCGCCCACGAAGCTGAGCGCCCGGACCGTCCAGGCCGCGTCGGCGGGATCCGTCACGTCGACCGGGCGGGGAAGGGTGACGTGCCGGGCCCCGGCGGCGAAGAGCCGCCGGGCGGCCTCGCCGCCGGTCATGTCGATCTCGTAGCGGCCCAGGGACATGGCGGGCAGCGTGCCCACCTCGGGGTCGTAGTCCCGCGAGGCGGTCACGGTGAAGGGCGCGGTGCCGGTGAAGGGCGCGGTGCCGGTGAGTGCAGGGGTCATCGTCGTCTCTCCGTCGAACAGGCGGTCGGCCTCGGGCGGGCGGGCAGGCAGACAGGCAGGAGGCCCGTCGGGCAGGCGGCGCGTCGGGCGGGCGGCGCGTCAGGCGGGCGTCGTGGCGAGTTCGGCCTCGCGGGCCGCGGTGTGCCGCATGAAGTCGATCCGCAGGAACTCCTCGTTGCGCGCCGGCGGCGCTATCTGCACGAACTGCCCGCCGTCCTCGAAGACCACGCCGAGCTCCCGCCACCGCGCCAGCACCCGCCGCAGGCCGTCCTCGGAGGGGTCGCCGACGCCGTCCCCGTCGCTCAGGGTGGGATCCCCGGCCAGCTTGCGGGCGGCCGCCTTCACCGTGTGCGGCTGGTCGAGCAGCCGGAACAGGGCCAGTTCGAGCGGATCGGTCAGCTCCAGGTGCGTCCAGTCGAACGCCCGCCGCCTGCTGACCAGGACGATCCGGTCCTCCAGGTCGCAGTGGGTGAGCCGGCTGCCGGCGTAGTTCCGCCGCCAGTGCGCGATGGCCTCGTCGAGCCGGCGGACGACGTCCTCGCCGATTCCGCGCGGCGGCACGTCGAAGACGTACGCCAGGTCGAACATCTCGGTCTCGGGGAGGTCGTAGGTGAGCCGGTACGGCTCGGCGGGGCGCAGCCGGCTGAAGCCCAGCCCGGGGTCGTTGAAGTACGGGCTGAACCGCTCGATCGCGATCCGGGAGGACGGGCCCACCGGCGGGTTGAGGTGTTCAAGGGCGGCCAGCTGGTCCACCACGCCGGCGTAGTCCCCGGCGTCCTCGCCGGGGAAGCCGTGCAGGTAGTTCCAGGCCACCGAGAGGCCGACCGTGGCGGCGTCGCGGAGCATCCGGACGTTCTGTCCGCCGGTCACGCCCTTGTCCATCAGCTTCAGCACCCGGCTGTTCAGGCTCTCGATGCCCGGCTGGACGAAGATCAGGCCCGCGTCGGCGAGGGTCTGGAGCTGCCCCTGCCGCATGTTGGCCTTGATCTCGATGTGCATGCGCAGGTCGTAGCCGCTGTCGATGATGCGGGGCAGCACCGTGTTCACGTACCCCATGTCCAGGATGTTGTCGACGACGTACATGTCCAGGATCCGGTGCCTGCGGGCGAGTTCCGTGATCTCGTCGTAGAAGACGTCGGGGCTCTTGCTGCGGAACTCCATGAACGAGCCGTTCAGTCCGCAGAAGGTGCAGTGGTGCTTCTCGCCCCACCAGCAGCCCCGCGCGCCCTCGACGACCAGCTTGGGCTCCACCCAGTGCCGTGCCCGGGAGGAGGCGAGCCGCTCGAAGTACCCGGTGTAGTCCGGCGGCAGGATCGCGGCGGGCGGCAGCGGCTTGGTGCTCATGGCGTTGACCACGGAGGTGCCGTCGGCGGCGCGCCAGCACAGTCCGGGGACCTCCGAGAGCGGCTCGTCGCCGTCCAGCGCCCTCAGCAGGGCGGGGAAGGACACCTCGCCCTCGCCGCGCAGGACGTGGTCGACGAAGGGGAAGTTGCGGTGGACGGCCTCGCCCTGCTTCCCGTCGCAGTTGGCGCCGCCCATGGCCGTCACGATGTGCGGGGCGAGCCGCTTGACGTGCTTGGCCGCCGCCAGGGCGGCGGTGTTCTGCTGGAACGTGGAGGTGAAACCGACGACGTCCGGGGCGAGTTCGACGATCCGCTCGGCGATGTGCCGGACGAAATCGGCGGCGGTCGTGTGCAGCGCCCGCGTCATTTCCATGCGGTCGGCGTTCATTCGGTTGCTCATCGCCGCGGTGAATTCGGGGACCCGCCACTCGGGGTCGTCGTAAAGGGCGGAGGAGAACACCCAGTCGCCACAGCCCAGGAAATAGGATCCGAGCGCGTAGTAGGAGTAGTCCTCCAGGCTGAATTCCGTGTTCTCGGTGATCCAGTCCACGTACTCGATATTCGCGTGGAGGATGTCCGCCGTGCCGTTCGGCACACGCTCGTCGACACTGCGCTTGAGAATTCCGAGAGCCAGCGACGGCAGGTCGATCGGGGCCCAGGGCATGTTCACCAGGAGTACGCGCATGGCTCGCCTCTTCTCATGTGACCGGTCGGGTCGGATGGGGGGTGGAGGCCGGCCGCGCACAGGTGCGCGGCCGGCCCCTCGGTGCTACTCGCCCTCGTCCTCCATCTCCTCCATGGAGCGGAAGTAGACGACGACGCCGACGCCCGGCTTGCGGCTCTCCTCGTCGCCCTCGAGCGGGTCGCCGTGGATGATGTCCTTCTGCATGATGTTCACCTCCTCTCCCGTTGTGGGGACGGCTCGGCCCGCACGGGTGCCGGAGGCAGCCCGCGGCCGAGAAAACTGAGGGCCCGCCGGATCACGGCGAGGTGTTCGGCCCCGTCGTAGCCGTCGTGGCCCGAGTCCAGCCACATCAGCTCGTGGGCCACGCCGCCCGCGCGCAGCACGTCGAGGTACGCCTCGATCTGCTCCGGCGGGCACTTGGCGTCCCGCCGCGCGGCGACGACCAGCAGCGGGGAGCGGATGGCGGCCGCGTAGGAGGACGGGGAGGCATGGGCGTACGCCTCGGGCACCTGGTCCGGGGTGCCGCCGAACAGCGCGGTGTCCAGCGCCTGGAGGGCGGGCGTGGAGTGCCGGAAGGCGGTGACGCAGTCGGCGAGCGGTTTGACGGCCACCCCGACGTCCCACAGCTCCGGGTGGGTTCCCAGGGCGAGCAGGGTGAGGTAGCCGCCCCACGAGGTGCCGCACAGGCCGACGGCGCCCTCGCGGCCGACGCCCCGGTCCAGCAGCTCGGCCCGGACCCGTACCAGGTCGGCGACCTGGGTGTGGCCGACGCCCTCGGAGTAGGCGGAGCGCCAGCGCGGCCCGTAGCCGGTCGAGCCCCGGTAGTTGACCCGGGCCACCGCGTGACCCGAGCCGACGAGGGCCTGCACCATCGGGTCGTAGGCGTCGCGGTCGTGGTCGGCCGGGCCGCCGTGGACGAGGAAGACCAGCGGGTGCGGCGCCGGACGGTCGGCGGGCGTGGTGACGAAGGTGTGCACCGGGCCGTCGGGGCCGGGCGTCCACAGGTCCTCGCGCCGGCCGAAGCGGGGCGGCCGCCACGGGCTCTGCCCGGGCAGCGGCGTGCCCGACAGGGAGAGCGCGCGGGGGACGTGCACCGCGTCGGTCCAGATGAGATGCACGTCGCCGTCGGCGGCGGGGGACGCGTCCAGGACACTGCCCTCGGGGGTGGGCACCGGGGTCAGTTCGCCGCGGTCCAGGTCGGCGGTGAACAGCCGGCTGCGGCCGTGCCGGTCCTGCCGGAGCAGGACCCGCGTGCCCTCGGGCCCGGGGTACCAGCGGGCCGTGGTCTCGGTGTCGAACGAGCACCAGGGCAGCAGCTCCAGTCCGCGCCCGGGCGCCCAGGTGCCGAGGTGGTAGCGGCCGGCCCGCTCGCGCATGACGAGGAGCAGGACGCGGCCGGGCGACGGCGCGAACCCGAGCGCCCAGGTGCGCTCCCGTACGCCGGAGAGCACCGCGATGGTGCTCCCGTCCGGGGCCAGCAGCGTCACCGCGTGGGCGGAGTGCGCGGGCCCGGAGACCACGAGGAGGTCGCCGTCCGGCGCCAGGTCGCCCAGCGTGCCGGGGCCGGTGCGGTGCAGGACGGGGGTGGCGGCGCCGCCGCGCCGCCCCAGGTGGATGTGGAGTCCCCCGGCGTCGCGGATGCCGACGGCCACCGTTCCCCCGGCGCTCAGGGCCAGTCCGGCGGGCCGCCCGTACGGCACCCCGGTCAGCGCCGGGCGGTCCGGGCCGCCGTCGAAGTCCTGGGTGCGCCAGGCACCCCGGCCGTCGAGGTCCTCGTCGAACCACCACACGGCCTCGTCGGCGTCGATGGCGCACAGCAGGGTGCCGTGCGGGCGGTCGGTCAGCTGCCGGCCGGTGCCGCTGGAGCGGTCCCAGGCGAAGATCTCGCACCGGCCCTCGGCGTCCCCCGTGTAGACCATCCGGTCCGGGTCGCGGGGGCTGGTCACGGGCAGCACCGGGCGGTAGACGCCGTAGTTGCGCGGAGCGGTCTTGGGCGGTGTCGTCTTGGACTGGGCCGTTTTGGACGGGGTCGTCTCGGGCCGGGTCGGTGTCACGGCGCCTCCCGGACGACGAGCCCGGCGCGGACGGTGGCGTACAGCGCGAGGCCGGCGAACGCGCCCGCGCAGCCGAGGGCCACCGCGCGGCCGCCGTAGGAGGCCACCAGGACCCCCGCGGCGACGGGGGCGAGCACCGCGACGGCCTGTCCGGCGGTGCCCAGCACCGTCCCCATCCGGGCCAGCAGCCGGTCGGGGGTGACCAGCACCGCCCGGGTCTGCAGCACGACCACCACGGACGGCACGATCAGCGACACCCCGCTCAGCAGCAGCCCGTAGGCCCAGGTACGGGTGGCGAACGCGAGCCCGGCCGCCGTCGGCACCATGGCCCAGGAGGCACCCGTCACGATCCGCGCGGCCGGCACCCGCCGCACCAGCCAGGGGGCGGCGAGCGCGCCCAGCAGTCCTCCGACACCCGCCAGGGTGAGGATGAGCCCGATCGAGGAGGGGCTGGCGCCCTGGTCGTGGGAGGCGAACACGGCGTGGAAGTACAGGGCGCCGAGCAGGGCGTTGACGCCGGCGGTCCACACCACCACGA
The DNA here is from genome assembly GCF_040635425.1 of Streptomyces laurentii. Taxonomy (NCBI): domain Bacteria; kingdom Bacillati; phylum Actinomycetota; class Actinomycetes; order Kitasatosporales; family Streptomycetaceae; genus Streptomyces; species Streptomyces laurentii. The sequence continues at coordinate 5,503 of NZ_JBEYHT010000097.1, forward strand.
AGCGCAGGAACGGTTCGGTCCACACGAAGCGCAGCCCTTCGGCGAGGTCGCGGGTGAACGACGCGGGCGGGCCGTCCCGTTCAGGGGTCAGATCCGCGCGGATCGCCTTGCTGAGGGCCGCCACCAGCAGGAACGACACGGCGTCCGCGAGGAGCGGCACCCAGCGCGCGAGCTGGTACAGCGTGCCGCCCAGGGACGGTCCGACGATCTGTACGGCCTGGTCGCGGGCCTGGAGGTGGCCGATCGCCCGGGGGTACTCACCGGGCGGCACCAGCCGCCGGATGGTCCCGGAGGCCGCCGCCCCGTAGGTGGCGCTGGCGGCCTGCTCGATCACGGCCGCGACGAGGACGTGGGCGAGGACGACATGGCCGAGGGCCACGGCCGCGAACACCGACCCCATGGCACCGGCCGCGACCAGGGCCGCCGCGTACATCAGGGGCTTGCGGGGCCGGCGGTCGGCGTAGACGCCCGCGACCGGCGAGACCACCAGTCCGCTGACGAGGGCCGCCGAGGCGACGAGCCCGGCGAGTCCGGAGGAATATCCGGCGCCCAGCAGAATCAACGGGAGAAAGAGGGAGGAGGCGCAGGTGCCGAGACCGTCGATGGCTCCCGCGGCCCAGAAGAGCGAGAAATCCCGTCTTCGGAACGGGGAAAAGGAAGAGGATTTCGATAATTCAGGGCCGGAGGGTCTGCATCCCTCCTCGGTCTCGCCCATCAAATACCCAGTCGAGAGGGTATTGCTGACGCTGACGCACCCACAATGCCCCCCTGAAACAGGCAGACTTACGGCCGATGAGGATTGTGATCGTAGCGAAAAGGTACACCGGCCACAATATCCGGTTCGCATATGCTTTTTGATCAAGGAGCGAGCCGCCCCGGGGTGTTCGGAGCACCCGGGGCCGGTGGTGAACGTGCTGGTCGCAGCCCTTCGATGCCGGATGCGACCAGCACGGTCACGCCGAGGAGCACCGGTCCGCGTCGGCCGCCGGATGCCCGATCCGCCGGTTGAGCGGGGCGCCGGGCGTCCTAGGTGTACGACAGGCCGTAGCCCACCGGGTAGAGCACCTTCGCCGGGTCGGCCGCGCTCTGGACGGGCACGGGGAGCCGGCCGCGCGGGTCGGCCCGGCCCGCCAGCACCCGTACGGCCGCCTGGAGTTCGACGTCCGTCCAGGAGTAGGAGGCGAGCGTCGCGCGCTGCCCGCGGGTGTGTGCCACGTCGTACGGGTTGCGGATGGCGATCGTCACGACCGGCACCCCGGTCGCCACCAGCCGGTCCAGCAGGGTGCGTTGGGAGCTGGTGGCCGTCAGGTTGTACGTGCCGACGACGACCAGGTCCTGCCCGGCCGCGGCGGCCACCGCCGCGTCGATCTGCGCCGCCGTCGGAGCCGTACCGGTGGACAACGCCCTGGCGGAGAAGCCGAGTTCGCCGAGCGCGCCGGCCAGGGTGGCGGTCGGCGGTCCGGTGGTGCCGGACGGCGAGGCCGGGTCGGCGCCGACGACGAGCACCTTGGGGTGGCTGCGCCGGCTGACCGGCAGGAAGCCGCCCTCGTTGACGAGCAGGGTCGTGGTCCGCTCGGCGATCCGGTCGGCGTGCGCGAGATGCGCGGCCGTGCCCACGGTCCGGTCGACGCCCGCGTGGCTGACGTACGGGTCCTTGAACAGGCCCAGCTTGGCCTTGAGGCGCAGGATCCGCAGGATCGATTCGTCAAGGCGGGCCTCGGTCAGCTCGCCGTTCTTCACGGCGGAGAGCACCGCGTTCCAGGAGACGGACAGGTCCGGAGGATTGAGCAGTTGGTCCACGCCCGCCTGGATCGCGAGCACCGCCACCCGCGCGTCGCCGTACTTCGTCCGTACGCCCTCCATGCCGAGCGCGTCGGTGACGACCACACCGTCGTAGCCGAGCTGCTCGCGGAGGATTCCGGTGAGGATCGGGCGGGAGAGGGTCGCCGGATCCTCGCTCGGGTCGAGGGCGGGCACGACGATGTGCGCCGTCATGATCGAGTCGATGCCGGCGGCGATCGCGGCCCGGAACGGCGGCGCGTCCAGCGCGCCCCACTGCTCCCGGGTGTGGGTGATGGTCGGCAGGCCGTAGTGGCTGTCGGTGGCGGTGTCCCCGTGGCCCGGGAAGTGCTTCGCGGTCGCCGCGACGCCGCCCTGCTGATAGCCCTTGACCTGGGCGGACACCATCGCGGACACGGCGTCGGGCTCGGACCCGAAGGAGCGGACGCCGATGACCGGGTTGGCCGGGTTGACGTTGACGTCGGCGTCCGGGGCGTAGTTCTGCCGGATGCCGAGCGCGGCCAGTTCGGCGCCCGCGATCTGCGCCGCCTTGCGGGCGTCGGCGTGCGAGCCGCCCGCGCCGAGCGCCATCGCGCCGGGCATGAGGGTGGCGGGCTTGCCGACGCGGCAGACGATGCCGTGCTCCTGGTCGGTGGCGATCAGCACCGGCAGGGGAGTGGCCTTGGCGAGGCCGGCCCGCTGGATGCCGTTGGACAGGTCGGCGATCTGGTGTGGGTCGCGGGTGTTGTGCGCCCACACGAAGTAGATGATGCCGCCGACGTGGTAGCGCTCGACGAGTTCGGCGGCGGTGCGGACGCCGATCTCCTTGACGTTGGCGTCGATGTCGGCCTGGTCGGGCGTGGTGGCCGAATGGCCGTAGACCCGCATGACGAACAGCTGGCCGACCTTCTCCTCCAGCGACATGCGGGAGATGAGGGTCCTCAGCAAGCGGTCGGTGGGGGCGGCGGCGGTGGGGGTGTCGGCGAAGGCGGCCGGGGCGGTCACACCCGTGACGGCCGCGGCCGCCGCGGCGGCGGACGCCGTGAGGAGGGTGCGTCTGGAGGGGGATGGGGCGCGGTGCTGCACTCGTGCTCCTTCCATGAAAGAAACTTCCAAGGTGCACGGATAGCCGGAAAGTAACTGCCAGGTCAAGGATCCGCACAAGAATGATCCGGATCCGAAGAAGAATGATCCTTCCGGCGGTGAGCGGCCGGAGAGCCGCGCGGCAGAGTCATGGCAGAGCCGCGGCAGAGTCCGGCGGCAGCGGTACGGAGGAGGCGCGGCGTGGCCCGTGCGCCGCGGGCGCGCGGAGGCGATTCTTCGACGTGCCTCACTCGGGCGGCAGGTCGGAGGAGTGGGCCTCCGCGACCTCCGGCCACAGCTCCCGGAGCGTGCGCACCGTCTCCGTGATCGCCGGCCGGCGGGCCGCGCCCGTCCGCCACAGCGCCCGCAGCCACCGCGTGGGGACCGGGTCGAGCCGCAGCGGTATCACCTCCGGCGGCAGCGCCCCGCGCCCGAGCCGCGGCACGAGCGCGATCCCGAGTCCGGCCGCGACCAGGGCGACCTGGGTGTGGTTCTCCTCGGCCTGGTGGGCGACGAGCGGCTCGTATCCGGTCGCCCGCAGCGTCCGGATCAGCCAGTCGTGGCACACCGTGCCCGGCGGCTGGGTGATCCACCGCTCCTCCGCCAGCTCCTCCCGGCGTACGGCGTCCCGCCCCGCGAGCCGGTGGCCGCGCGGGACGAGGATGTCGCACCGGTCCGGCCCGATCACCGCCTGCTCCACCTCCGGCGGCACCGGCAGCGGCGCGATGTCCCAGTCGTGCGCCACGGCCAGATCCAGCACGCCCCGCGCCACCAGGTCCACCGACAGATGCGGGTCCACCTCCGACAGGCGGGCGTCCAACGCCGGGTGCCGGGCGGCCAGTTCCGCGAGCACCCGGGGCATCAGGCCGCGCGCGCCACTCGCGAAGCAGCCGATCCGCAGCCGCCCGGCCGGCAGCCCGCGCCGCTCCTCCAGGCGTACCTCCGCCTCCTCGACCAGCGCGAGCAACCGCTCGGCGGTGTCGGCGAGTTGACGCGCCTCGTCGGTCAGCCGGACGCCCCGGCCCTCGCGTTCCAGGAGGGTCGTGCGGGTCTCCCGTTCCAGCTTGGCGATCTGCTGCGAGACCGCCGACGGGGTGTAGCCGAGCGCGGTGGCGGCGGCGCCGACCGTCCCGTGCACGGCCACGGCGTGCAGCGCTCGAAGTCGTCCCAGATCCAGCACCGTACGCCCCTCTTCCTCTCGGTCACGATGTAGCGATGCTTCATCCAACCATGAAGGAATCCGTGCTGGTGCTACACGGTCACGCCGGGTGATCCTCTCCGTATGCGCCCCGCCCATATCGCTCTCGCCGCCCTGGTCACCGCCGTCTGGGGAGTCAATTTCGTCGTCATCGAGGTCGGCCTCGCCCACTTCCCGCCGCTGCTCTTCTCCGCCCTCCGCTTCCTCGTCGCGGCCCTGCCCGCCGTCTTCTTCGTCGGCCGCCCCAAGGTCGCCTGGAAGTGGATCGTGGGCGTCGGACTCGCCCTCGGCGTCGCCAAGTTCGGGCTGCTCTTCACCGGCATGGACCTGGGCGCCCCGGCAGGCCTGTCCTCCCTGGTCCTCCAGGTCCAGGCGGTCTTCACCGCCCTGTTCGCCTTCGTCGCCCTCGGCGAGCGCCCCGGCCGGATCAAGCTGATCGGCATGGGCGTCGCCCTGGCCGGCATCACCGTCGCCGCCGTCGACGAGGCCTCCGCCACCGGCGGCGCGTCGGGCGCCCTCACCGGCTTCGTCCTCGTCATCGCCGCCGCCGTGTGCTGGGGCGTCTCCAACGTCCTCACCCGCAAGGCCGCCCCGCCGGACTCGCTCAACTTCATGGTGTGGGTCAGCACCGTGCCCGTCCTGCCGCTGCTCGGCCTCTCGCTGCTGCTCGAAGGACCGGAGCGGGACCTCGACGCGCTGCGGGCGCTCGACTGGACCGGAGCCGGCGTCATCGTCTATGTCGCCTGGATCACCACCGTCTTCGGCTTCGGCGCCTGGGGCTGGCTGCTGCGCCGCCACCCGGCCTCGTCCGTGGCGCCGTTCTCGCTCCTCGTCCCGGTCTTCGGCATGTCCTCGGCCGCGCTGTTCCTGGGCGAGTCGATCAGCCCGCTGCGCTGGTGCGCGGCGGCCCTGCTCGTCGGCGGCGTGGCCCTGACCTCCGTGCGGCGCACGGCGGTCGAGCGGCGAGGGGAGGTCCGGGACGTCCAGGAGGAGCGGGAAGCTAGGGTGCTGGTTCCGACGTCGAACGGGGAACCCACCGCATGACCCAGCCGCCCCAGCCGTACCCACCGCAGCAGCCCTATCCGCCCCAACAGCCTTACCCACCACAGGCGTTCGGGCCCCCGCAGATGCAGCCGCAGCCGCAGCCCCAGCCCCAGCCGCCGCAGGGTCAGCCGTACGGGCAGCAGCCCTTCCCGCCGCACGCGGGTGCCCCGCACGGCGCCCCGCCCCTGTGGTGCGAGGCGTGCGGCGCGCAGCCCGCGACCCGGGTGACCGTCCGCGGGCACCAGGGCATGCTCATCGTGATGCGCACGCTCACCCGGCGGGCCATCCTCTGCCGGACGTGCGGCCTCGCCGTCTACCGGCAGATGACCTCCGCGACGCTGGTGGCCGGCTGGTGGGGCCCGTTCTCGCTCTTCATCACGCCCTTCATCGTGCTCACCAACGTCCTGGCCCCCCGCGTCGCCCTGAAGCGGCTGCCCGAGCCGTACGGCGCCCAGCGCCCGCCCCTCGACCCCGGCCGGCGCGTCCTGCACCGCTGGCCCGCCATGGTGATCCTCGCGCCCATGGCCCTGGTCGTGGCCGGGCTCGCGACGCTCATCCTGATCGGCATGTTCACGGACAACGACAAGCCGGACGACGGGAGTTACGGAGCGGGCGGCGGCGCCGGCACCGTCGCGGCGCACGGGCTGTCGGAAGGCGACTGCGTCCGCAACGAGGCCCAGTGGCCCGACCAGGACCTGCTGAAGGTGGACTGCGCCTCGCCGCGCGCCGAGTACCGGGTCGCCGCCGAGCCGTCCTGCGGCCCGTCCGACTACCTCCTCCGGGCGGAATATCTGAGCCCCGGCGCCGGGAAACCCGGATACTGCGTGCAGCCCCTCTGATCCGTACGGCGCTGAAAGGCCCCGCATGACCTTCTCCTTCGCCGGCATCGCCGTCGACACCCCCGAGCCCGCGCCCGGCGTGGTGCTCCTGACCGGTATCCCGGGCAGCGGCAAGACCACGGTGGGGGCGGCCCTCGCGGCGCGGTTCGACCGCTCCGCGCGCATCGAGGTGGACGCACTCCAGGAGATGATCGTCCGGGGCGGCCGGTGGCCCGGCCCGGACGGCGACGACCCGGAGGCCGACCGGCAGATCCTGCTGCGGGCCCGCAACGCCTGCCTGCTGGCGGGCAGTTACGTCGGTGCCGGCTTCGTCCCGGTCGTCGACGACGTGGTGGTCCGCCGCTCGCACCTCGACTTCTACCGGGAACACGCCCCGGCGGCGGCCCCGTTCCACCTGGTCGTCCTGGCCCCGGGCCCGGTGCGGGCCTGGGAACGCAACAACGCCCGCAGTAAGCGGCTCACCACCGACTGGTCCTTTCTCGACGAGGCGATGCGCGCCGAACTGTCCGGGGAGGGCGTCTGGATCGACAACGCGGACCAGACGGTCGAGGAGACCGTGACGGCGGTCCTGGCCGCGACCGGCCTGGCCTGAGGTCCCGGCCCGATCCGTTCCCACCGGCTTGGAGGAGAAGGAACCCATGCGGCACTCCGACGGCATCGTCACGCATCCGGTCGGCCATGTCGTCGGCGGCCGGACCGAGGTCCGCGACGACGCGTGGGCCGGCGTCACCGCCGTCATCCGGCTCGACGCCGAGCGCTTCGGCCCCGAGGCCCTGGCCGGCCTCGACGCCTTCTCGCATCTCGAAGTCGTCTACCACTTCGACCGGGTGCCCGAGGACCGGGTGGAGACCGGCGCCCGCCATCCGCGCGGCAACACCGACTGGCCGCTCGTCGGCATCTTCGCCCAGCGCGGGAAGAACCGCCCGAACCGGCTCGGCGTCTCCCGTTGCCGCCTGCTCCGCGTCACCGGCCTCGACGTCCATGTCCAGGGCCTGGACGCGGTCGACGGCACCCCCGTCCTCGATCTCAAGCCGTACATGGCCGAGTTCGGCCCCCAGGGCGAGACCGCCCAGCCCGCGTGGGCCACCGAGATCATGAGCCGCTACTACTAGAGCGGGTCTCTCGGGCGGCGGCCACGGGTGGGGCGGGGGCCGAGCGTGGCTACCGAAGCGGCGAGCAGTCGCAGGAGAGCGGGTCCCCGGGCCGGTCGGCTCCGGTGCGCGCGAGGGGGTTTCGCCGGGCGTCGTAGACTCCTGGCGTGGCATTCATGAGCACCCCGCACTGCTGCTTCCTCTGATCGGAAGACATCGAGGGCGACGCCGGACGGCATCGCCCTCCTCGGTGTGCCTGCCGCGCGAATCACCTCTCTGACACCGCCCGTCGCTTCCCGGGGCGGTGATGTCCTGTGCGCGCGTCCAGGCACGGTCTCTTCCCTTCGGCCTTGCCAGGAGTGCCTCGTGCCCGTGTCGTTCCCCCCTGCCCTCGGACTGTTCCTCGATCTGCTGCGCTGCCCGGCGTGCCGGACCCGCCGTCTGCGCCCCGACCGCGGCGCGCTGCGCTGTCCGGCGGGCCACACCTTCGACCTCGCCCGCCACGGCTACGCCGGCCTCCTGACGGGCGCCCGCGCCACCAGCGGCGACGACGCCGCCATGGTCCAGGCCCGGGAGCGCTTCCTGGCCACCGGCGGTTACGCGCCGATCCTTCGGGCCGTGGCCCGTCCGGCGGCCGACGCCGTGCCCGAGCGGGGCACGGTCGTGGACGTCGGGTGCGGCACGGGCTACTACCTGGCCGGCGTGCTCGACCGGCTGCCCGGCGCTCGCGGTCTGGGCCTGGACACGTCGGCACGCGCGCTGCGCGCGGCGGCCCGGGCTCACGAGCGGGCCGCGGCGGCGACCTGGGACGTCTTCCGCCCCTTCCCGCTGGCCGACGGGGTCGCCGACGTGGTGCTGGACGTGTTCGCCCCGCGCAATCCCGCCGAGTTCCGCCGGATACTCCGTCCCGCCGGCCGGCTGATCGTGGTCCGCCCCACCGAACGCCACCTGGCCGAACTGCGCGGCCGTGTCCCCGCGATGGTCTCCGTCGACCCCGCCAAGGAACAGCGGCTGCACCGGGCGCTGGACCCCTGCTTCGCCGCCACGGTCACCGAACAGGTGGAGTACGCACTGGAGTTGGCCGGGCCGGAGGTGCTGGACCTGGTGGGGATGACGCCGAGCGCACGCCATGTGAACCCTGCGGACCTGAGCGAGGAGGCCCTCCTGCCCGGCCGGGTCACCGTCTCCGTACGGGTCACGTCCTACCGGCCCCGGTGACCGCGCGCGGGCGGTCGCGGTTGCCCGCCCCAGGTGGTCGAGGTCCCCTCACCCCCGGGGCGGCGCCGTCGTCCCTCGTACCACCAGCTCCGCCGGGATCGCCGCGAGGCCGCCCGGCGGGGCCGGTTCCGCGCCCAGCGCGAGCCGCCCGGCCCGCGCGCCCGCCTCGTACAGCGGCAGCCGCACGGTGGTCAGCGCGGGCACCACGTCCACCGAGAACGGCAGGTCGTCGAAGCCCGCCACCGAGACGTCGCCCGGGATGTCGAGGCCCCGCTCGCGCAGCGCCGCGCAGACGCCGAGCGCGACGGTGTCGTTGGCCGCGACGATGGCCGTCAAGTCCGGTTCGGAGGCCAGGAGTTCGAGGGTGGCGCGGTACCCGGAGGCGCGGTCGTACGGACCGTGTGCCGTGGGCCCCTCGGCGATCCCGGCGGCGCGCAGGGCCGCGCGGTGGCCTTCGAGGCGGTGCCGGGTCGTCGTCCGGTCGGCCGGCCCCGCGACGTAACCGATCCGCCGGTGTCCGAGCGCGAGCAGATGCCCGGTGAGCCGGCGCGCCCCGGCCCGGTTGTCGAAGGCGAGCGTGGCGAACGAGGGGCCGCCGGCGTCCGGCTCCGCGGCGTCCCCCAGCGGGGGCCGCCCGCACAGCACCACCCGGGTCCCGGCCTCGGCGAGCCGCGTCAGCTTGGCGGTCACCGCCGCCTGGTGCGCGTCGTCCTCCAGGGAGCCGCCGGTGAGGATCACGGCGGCGGCGCGCTGGCGCTGGAGCAGGGTGAGGTAGGTCAGTTCGCGCTCGGGGGAGCCGCCGGTGTTGCAGACCACGGCCAGTTTCCCGGAACCGGCCCCGGCGCCCCCCGAGCCCGTGCCCCCGGCCCGCCCTGCCGCGTCCTCGCCCAGGGCGCTCTGCGCGGCCCCCGCCATGATCCCGAAGAACGGGTCGGCGATGTCGTTGACCAGGATGCCGACCAGGTCGGAGGTGGCGGCGGCGAGCGAGCTGGCCGGGCCGTTGGGGACGTAGTCCAGCTCGTCGACCGCGCGCAGCACGCGCTCGCGGGTGGCGGCGGCGACCGGGTAGTTGCCGTTGAGCACGCGGGAGACGGTCGCGGGGGAGACCCCCGCGCGGGCGGCCACCTCCGCCAGGGTGACGGTCATCGCGTACGAACCTCCGGGCCCTTGTCGACGGTGATGTCGGCAGGCTAGCGTCATGCCGGACAGAAAGCGCTTTCTATCGGTCGTGGACCGAGCGCGCCGCCAGCCGGGGAGAGGAACCACCGTGACTCGCAGGACCGTCCGCATCGCCATGAACGGCGTCACCGGGCGCATGGGCTACCGCCAGCACCTCGTCCGCTCGATCCTCGCGCTGCGCGAGCAGGGCGGTCTCGACCTCGGCAACGGCGAGGTCCTGTGGCCCGAGCCGGTGCTCGTCGGCCGCCGCGAGCACGCCCTGCGCGCGCTCGCCGAGCGCCACGGGCTCACCGAGTGGTCGACCGACCTCGACGCCGTCCTTGCCGACGACACGATCGACGTCTACTTCGACGCGCAGGTGACCTCCGCCCGCGTCGACGCGCTCACCAAGGCCATCGCGGCGGGCAAGCACGTCTACACCGAGAAGCCCACCGCCGCCGACCTGGCCGGCGCCCTCGAACTCGCCCGGCTCGCCGAGGCCAAGGGGATCCGGCACGGCGTCGTCCAGGACAAGCTCTTCCTGCCGGGTCTGCGCAAGCTGAAGCGGCTCATCGACGGCGGCTTCTTCGGCGAGATCCTCTCCGTGCGCGGAGAGTTCGGCTACTGGGTCTTCGAGGGCGACTGGCAGGAGGCCCAGCGCCCCAGCTGGAACTACCGCTCCGAGGACGGCGGCGGCATCGTCGTCGACATGTTCCCGCACTGGGAGTACGTGCTCCACGAACTCTTCGGCCGGGTCACCTCCGTCACCGCCCAGGTCGCCACCCACATCCCGCGCCGCTGGGACGAGCGGGGCGAGGCGTACGAGGCGACCGCCGACGACGCCGCGTACGGCATCTTCCAGCTGGAGGGCGGCGCCATCGCCCAGATCAACTCTTCCTGGGCGGTCCGCGTCAACCGCGACGAACTCGTCGAGTTCCAGGTCGACGGCACCCACGGCTCGGCCGTCGCCGGACTGCGCGGCTGCCGCGTCCAGCACCGCTCCGCCACGCCCAAGCCGGTCTGGAACCCGGACATCCCGCTCGGCGCCGGGGAATCCTTCCGCGACCAGTGGCAGGAGGTGCCGGACAACGCCGAGTTCGACAACGGCTTCAAGGCGCAGTGGGAACTCTTCCTGCGCCACGTCTACCTCGGAGAGCCGTACCACTGGGACCTGCTCGCGGGCGCCCGCGGCGTGCAGCTCGCCGAACTCGGCCTGCGCTCCGCCGCCGAGGGCCGCCGTCTCGACGTCCCCGAGGTGACCCTGTGACCCTCTTCCTTCCGCAGCGGGACGGCGCCGGCCTCCGGGCGTACGAGCCGCGCGCCGAACCCCGCGGGCCGGCCGGGACCGGCCCGCTGACCTCCCGTACCGTCTTCTCCGCCGCGCACGTCGTCGCCGACCCGTGCGCCGACGTCACCCCGGACGGGCCCGCCGCCCTCGACTGGGACGCCACCCTCGCCTTCCGCCACCACCTGTGGTCGCACGGGCTCGGCGTCTCCGAGGCGATGGACACCGCGCAGCGCGGCATGGGCCTGGACTGGGCGGGGGCGGCCGAGCTGATCCGCCGCTCCGGCGCCGAGGCCAAGGCCGTCGGCGGCCGCATCGCCTGCGGCGTCGGCACCGACCAGCTCGGCCCCGACGCGCCCGCCGACCTCGCGGCGATCCGCCGGGCGTACGAGGAACAGCTCGCCGTCGTCGAGGAGTCCGGTGCCCAGGCCATCCTCATGGCCTCGCGCGCCCTGGCCGCCGCCGCGTCCGGCCCCGAGGACCACCTGGAGGTCTACGGCCATCTGCTGCGGCAGGCCGCCGAGCCGGTGATCCTGCACTGGCTGGGCCCGATGTTCGACCCGGCCCTCGACGGTTACTGGGGCTCGGCCGACCTCGACGCCGCCACCGAGACCTTCCTGGAGGTCATCGCCGCCCACCCGGACAAGGTCGACGGCATCAAGATCTCCCTGCTGGACGCCCGCCGCGAGGTCGAACTGCGCCGCCGGCTCCCCGCCGGGGTGCGCTGCTACACCGGCGACGACTTCCACTACCCCGAGCTGATCGCGGGCGACGAGCAGGGCTTCAGCCACGCGCTGCTCGGCATCTTCGACCCGCTCGGCCCGCTGGCGGCGCAGGCGGTCCGCGTCCTCGACACCGGAGGCACCCAGGGCATCGAGGGCTTCCGCACACTCCTCGACCCGACCGTCGCGCTCTCCCGTCATCTCTTCGAATCCCCGACCCGCTTCTACAAGACGGGCGTCGTCTTCCTCGCCTGGCTCGCCGGCCACCAGGACCACTTCGCGATGGTCGGCGGCCTGCAGTCCGCGCGCTCGCTGCCGCACCTCGCCCACGCGTACCGACTCGCCGACGGACTCGGCCTGTTCCCCGATCCGTCGCTCGCCGAGGCCCGGATGCGGTCCCTGCTCACGGTGTACGGAGTGCCGCAGTGAACCTCGACCGCTTCAGCATCAACCAGATGACCGTCAAGCAGCTCCCGCTGCCCGCCCTGGCCGCCCACTGCATCCGGCTCGGCATCCCGGGCATCGGGCTGTGGCGCGAACCGGTCCAGGAGTACGGCGTCGAGGCCGCCGCCCGGCTCGTCCGGGACGCCGGGCTCGCCGTCACCACCCTGTGCCGGGGCGGATTCTTCACCGGCGACGCGTGGCTGGAGAGCAACCGCGAAGCCATCGACGAGTGCGTGGTCCTCGGCACCGACACCCTCGTCCTGGTCTCCGGCGGACTCCCGGCCGGCAGCCGTGACCTGTCCGCCGCCCGGGCCCGGATCGCCGACGCGATCGGGGAGCTCGCCCCGTACGCGGCCCAGCGCGGTGTCCGGCTCGCCATCGAGCCGCTGCACCCGATGTTCGCCTCCGACCGCTGCGCCGTGTCCACCCTGGACCAGGCGCTGGCGATCGCCGAGGAGTTCCCGGCCGACCAGGTCGGCGTGGTCGTCGACACGTACCACCTGTGGTGGGACGACCGGGCCCCCGCCGCCGTCGCCCGGGCGGGCGCGGCGGGCCGGATCCACTCCTTCCAGCTCGCCGACTGGACCACCCCTCTGCCGGCCGGCGTGCTCAACGGGCGCGGCCAGCTGGGCACCGGCGCGATCGACCTGGCGGCGTGGTGCGCGCGGGTCGCCGAGGCGGGCTACACCGGCCCGGTCGAGGTCGAACTCTTCAATGACGAGCTGTGGGAGCGGGACGGCGTGGAGGTTCTGGAAGAGACGCTCGGAGCCTTCCTGGCGGTCTGACCGCCTTTTCAAGACCGTCGCGGTCGGCGAAGCCGCGTACGCCTCGATCCTCGTCGCCGAGGAGGTCCTGGACGTGATGCAGCGCGACTGGATG